>MGOA01000017.1 GCA_001796965.1 Chloroflexi bacterium RBG_16_64_43 | reverse complement strand
CCGCAGGAGCGCGCGGAGGTGGGCCGCTTCTTCGTCGAAGAACAGGTGGCGGGCGGCGAGGTCATTCTCGAGGCGGGCCAGCCAGGCGTGGGCCTGTGCCTGATCGCCAGCGGTGCGGTGCGTGTGATGGGGCCGCCGCGCAAAGCGCGCCGCAGCATGCTGCTCGGCGAGGGCGACCACTTGGGCGAGGCGGCGCTCGTGCGTCAGGCAGAGCCTTTCACCGCAATTGCCGAATCGCCGGTGAGGCTGCTACGTCTGCCCACGGCTCATTCCGCTTCACTGCTCACGCGTGCCGCGCACTTGCGGCCCAGCGTGCTGCTGGCCTTGGCCAGCCGCCGCCTGGCGCTCAGCCAGGATTGGGAATGGCGTGGCGCCGAAGAAGCTATCCACCTGGTCACCCGCCGGTCGAAGACCGTGCTGGCCCTCTCGCTCATCCTGCCCTCGGTGATCGCCCTACTCAGCCTGAGCGCGTTGGCGATGATGCTGCTTTGGCAAGATGCTTCGGCCATATTGCCGCTGCCACTGGCCGGGCTGGGCGTCGCCCTGCTCAGCGGCGGCTGGGCCGTGTGGGATTGGCTCAACGACCTCTTCCTGGCAACGAATCAGCGGCTGATCGTCATCGAGCGCCTGCCGCTCATATATGAAGACCGCACCGAGGCCCCATTGCGCACGCTGCTCTCGGTGGAGGTCGACTCCTCGGCCATCAAGCACTGGCTGGGATTTGGAAGCGTGGTGGCACGCACCTTCACCCGGCCCGTGATCCTGCCCGACGTGCCGGAGCCTTACCGCCTCGCGCAGTGGATCGAGGCGCTAGGCGACCAATTGCGTGTACGCCAGGAGCGAATGCAGCGGGCGGAGATCGAATCGGCCATCGGCCAGCGATTGGATCCCTCGCCTTCGGAAAGCGATGCCGCCGGACACGCTGCTGCGGGTGGCAAATCCGGCCAAAAGGGTTTGGGCATGCGGGTCGAGATAGGCGATCGCATTATCTACCGCAAGGACGCGTACTTCCTGGTCAACGATTTGGCCATGCCGCTCGCGGTGTTGGTGATGGGCGGCGTGCTGCTCGTGCTCCAGGCCTCCGGCTCGCTGCCCTTTGCGGGTTGGATTCCCTGGCTGGTCGCCGGCGCGCTTCTGGCGGCCGGCCTCGGCTGGGGCGCCTACGAAGTGATCGACTGGGCCAATGATCTGTATATGGTCACACCCGATCAGATCATCGCCCTGCATCGTACGCCCCTCGGCCGCGAAGACCGCCGCGCCGCCTCGCTCGGCAATATCCTCAGCCTGGAGTACGACCGCCCCGGCTTGATGGCGCGCCTGATGAACTTCGGCAACGTCGTCGTCACCGTGGGCAATGTTTCGTTCGTCTTCGACCGCGTGCACGATCCGGTCGGGGTCCAAGAAGATATCTACCGCCGCATGGAGACGCATCGCGCACGGCGCGAACAGAAGGACCGCCAGACGCGCGGCGAAGAAATCGCCGAGTGGCTGGATGCGTATCATCACGTGACGCAGAAGAAGCCGAACCCCCGGGGTGGGAGAGAATAGGTATGACCGTGCGCGAAATCCTCACCGCGGCCCACCCCGCCCTGCGCAAGAAGGCGCGCCGCGTTGGCGACCTGACGCCGGCACTCGACAAGCTCATCGACGACATGATCGAGACCATGCGCGAGGCGCCCGGGGTCGGCTTGGCCGCGCCGCAGGTGGGCGTGAGCCAGCGCGTGATTGTGGTCGAATACGCCGAGAACGAGGAACAGGAGCAACCGGCCGAAGTCGATCAGCCGCCTGCGCCGCGCAAGCTGTTCGTCGTGATCAACCCCGAACTTGTGCGGCCAAGCGTTGCAATGGTGACAGCCACTGAAGGCTGCCTCTCGGTGCCCGGTTACGCCGGCGAGGTCGAGCGCTTCGCCGAGGTCTCAGTAAAAGGTCTCAACCGCCGCGGCTCGCCCATCCGCCTGCGCGCCCGCGGCTGGCTGGCGCGCATCTTCCAGCACGAAGTGGACCATCTCGACGGCGTGCTGTACACCGACCGGGCGCAGCGGGTGTGGGCGCTCGAAAAAGAGGAGACGCTCGATAACGTGTGAAGCCAGGGCAATCCGGTCCGGTTCCTCGTCCCCGCCCGTTCGCGGCGGGGACCTTCATCTATAGCAACGCTAGGGCGGCGAATGTGTCCTCGCCGCCTGGGCCTCTCACGTGGTCCTGTGGCCGCGCCCACCTCACGCCCCGCCCTCCTTTGCAGAGCAAGCTCTCCGCCTAGCGGCACCTCTCGGAAGTACGGCGTGCGCCGGAGAGCCTGCCCTGCAAGGAAGGGGTTGAGTAACAAAGGAGACGGGGGCCTGCCCTCCGAACGAGGGTGGGGGAGAAAGCCGGTCGCCACCTATTCCCGTGTCCCCAGGCGCCGACCGACGTCTGTTCATTTCACTGGATGATTTGTTCACCGGCGCGTGGCGCAGGTAATGCACGACCGTGCGCCGGGTTCTCACACGGTCACGCAGAAGCGGCGGGTTCTATCCAATGCAACAGGGCTTCCCAGCAGGGAAGCCCTCGATGATTCGCAGCCGACGAGGCCCGCGGCCTAGCCCAGGTAGTCGCGCAGCGTGCGGCTCGAGCGCGGGTGGCGCAGCTTGCGCAGCGCCTTGGCCTCGATCTGACGCACCCGCTCGCGGGTGACCCCCAGCCGTTGGCCGACTTCCTCCAGCGTGTGGTCGCGCCCATCCACCAGGCCGAAGCGCAATTCGAGCACCTGCCGCTCGCGTTCGTTGAGGAACGCCAGCGCGCTGTGGATTTGGTCGCGCAGCAACTCGCGCGAGGCCGCATCCAGCGGGGTCACCACGCTTTCGTCCTCGATGAAATCACCGAGCATGCTGCTTTCCTCGGCTCCCACCGGTGTTTCGAGCGACATGGGCTCCTGCGCCAAGCGCAGGATGCGCTCGACGCGTTCCACCGCCCGGGTCAACTTCTGCCCCAGCGCCGGCGGCAGCGGATCATCCGTGGCGCGCAGGCGCATGACCTCCGCCGTGTCCCCCGCATCCAAGAGGTCCATCTCTAGCGCCAGTTCTTCTCGCGTGGGTTCGCGTTCCAAGGTCTGCACCAGCTGGCGCTGCGCACGCATCAAGCGGTTGATGGTTTCAACCATATGCACCGGGATGCGGATGGTGCGCGCCTGATCGGCGATGGCGCGGCTGATGGCCTGGCGAATCCACCAGGTGGCGTAGGTGGAGAATTTGAAACCGCGGGTCGGGTCGAACTTCTCTACGGCGCGCAGTAGCCCCAGGTTGCCCTCTTGCACCAAGTCGAGAAAGGCAATGCCGCGGCCGATGTAGCGCTTGGCCACGCTGACCACCAGGCGCAAGTTGGCACGGATGAGGGCCTTGTGCGCCTCCTCGGCGCGTTGCTCGATCAGGTGCAGCTCTGCCTCCAGGTTACCCACCGCACTTGAGCCGCGCGCGGTCGGTTTGCGCTTGGGCAGCCACGCTTGAAAGGTGCTCTTGATCGGTGGCGTCTTGCGTTTCTTGAGCGCTGCTTGCAGCTTGCGGGCCAGAGCCTCCGGCAGCAGATACAGCGCGACGAACACGTCGAACGCGTTCTGGGCCACCTTGTTCCACGCCGGGTCGCGGCCCCACGGCCCCCGTTCGAGCCAAGTGCGCAGGTAGGAGGGCGCACTGTCTTGCCATGCCGCGCGCAAATGGAAGGCTTCATCGAGGAGCGGGGCAAGTTCCGGCATCGGCTGGCCGAGGCGCCGCGCATCCTCGCGCAGATGTTTCCAGTCGCTGAGCAGGTCGCCGTACAATTCGAGCAGGAAGAGCGTGCCGGGCGGCAGGCTGCGTTTTCCCGGGCCCAGCGCCGTCAGCCGCTCGCGCAGGGCGCGTGCGCGGCGCAGAGCCAAGAGGCGCGCCGCCAGCCAGGTCTCCTGATCCGCATTGAGCAGGTGCACCTGGCCGATTTCACGCAAGTACATGCGCACCGGGTCGTCGGCCAGTTCGATCGTTTCGAGAACCTCTTCACCCTCGACCTCCTCGCCCAGGCCTTCATCTTCGAGGGTGTCCAGCTCCTCCTCGCCCACCTCTTCTTCGGTGGCGTCGGAGGGTATGTCCTCCTCCACTAACGCGCTCTCGTCGACTTCGGCGTCTTCTTCGATGGGTGCGCCTTCGGGAGCGGCGAAGTCGGGCAGCCCTTCGAGGTCGTCAGGCTCATGCGGCGAAGTGTCCGGCCGTTGTCTTGGCATTCAAAATGCCTCCAGCCCGCCTTCACGAGAGGCGGGCCGCGCCATGGGTAGGGCGGGCAGGCCGCGCGCCAGGGCGACATCGATACGCAGGATGTTTTCGCTGATTGCATTCATGCGTTCCAGCGGCGCCTCGCCCGGTTCGGCTGCGGCCGACGGCACCTCGTTCTCTTGCGGCTGGGCTTCCTTCTCGAGGATGTAGAAACGCAGCTCGCCCAGCTTGCGCTCCAGCGCCTGCCGCCGCAGGCGCAGGAGACCTCCCAGCACATCATCCGCATCGGCCTCTTCCCCGGCCTGGAAGCGCTCGAGGCTCGCGCGGGCCGCGGCTAGCGCCTCAGGCGCATCTTGCACGCCATGGGTTTCGATGAAGATGGCCGGGTCGGTTTCCTCCTGAGAGAGTGAACGCTGGATGATCTCCAGGAGCCATTGGCTCTCAGCGGTGGTGAAATCCTCTGGGCCGGGCCGCGCCAACCCCAGTTCGCCGAAGATGCGATTGGCGCGGAAGAGCAGCAGGGGCTGATGCACAAGCGCTCCCAGGCAGAAGGCCTCACGGCTGGAAGCCTTGGCCGCCATCCCCACGGCCGGTGCGACGCTCGACGCGGGCGCCTCCGTTCGGCCACTGCGCATCGTACTGCGGCGAGCCGGGCGCCGCCCGGGCGTAGCTTGCAGCGACCCGAGTTCCACCCGCAGCAATCGGGCCAACTGCTGGCGATAGGCATCTCGCTCCACCGGGTCGGCGACATCCTCAATGAGCGGCAAGATGCGCGCCGCAACCTCGGCCTTCACCTTGGCCTCGTTCAGGTTTCTGCCCTGGGTGATGACTCCCAACACGTGCTCCACAACCGGCCGCGCCTCGGCAATGCGCTGGCGCCAAGCCTCACGGTCTTGCAGGATGAGTTCGTCCGGATCGAGCCCGGCGGGCAAGGTCGCCACGCGCAGGTCGGCTTGCAGCCTTCCCTCGAAACGGACCAGTCCGCGCGCATCGAAAACGGGCTCGCCTTCGCGTTCAAGCGTCTCCCGCGCCAGGTCCAGCCCGCGCAGAGCGGCCGCGTCGCCAGCCGAATCAGCGTCCAGCGCCAGGACAATGCGGCGCGCATGGCGCTTGAGCATGCGCAGCTGGGCTTCGGTGAGGGCCGTGCCCATCGGCGAGACCACGTTGAGGAAGCCGGCCTGATGCGCCGTCATCACGTCCAGATAGCCCTCGACGATGACGGCTTCCTCTTGGGCGCGGATGGCACGCGCGGCGCGGTCCAGCCCGTATAGCAGGTGACCTTTATCGAAGATCGGTGACTGGGGCGAGTTGAGAAACTTGGGGACATCGTTGGGGTCGACGATACGTGCGCCGAAGCCGCACATCCGCGCGCGGTTGTCACGGATGGGGATGGTGATACGGTTGTGGAAGCGGTCGCGCAGCCCGCCGCCCTCGGGCGTGACCACCAGCCCGGCTTGCTGCAGATCGTCGTCGGTGTAGCCCTTGCCGCGAAAATAGGACAGAGCATGTTCGCGCCCGGCCGGAGCCAACCCGACCTGAAAGGCCTCCAAGGTCTCGTCCGCGAGGCCGCGCCCGTGCAGGTAATCCCTCACCGTGGCGCCGGCGGTGGAGGTGAGCAGGTAATTGCGATAGTAGGTGGCGGCCAGTTCCAAGAGGCCGCGAAGATGCTCGTACGCTTCCTCGGCCCGCTGCTCATCGGGCGATCGCGGATGAAGTTCGATGCCGGCGCGCGCCGCAAGCTGCCGCAGCGCCTCGGGAAAATCCCAGCCTTCTTTCTTCATGACGAACTTGAAGAGGTCGCCGCCTTCGTTGCACGCGCCGAAGCAGCGCCAGGTGCCGCTGTCGGGGAAGACCACAAAGGCCGGAGTGTGAACGTTGGGGTGGAAGGGGCAGAAGCCGATGTAGTTCTTGCCAGTGCGCCGCAGTCGGACGCTCTCGCCCACCAGCTCGACGATGTCGAGGCGTGCCTTAATGTCATCGACGGCGGTCATCAGCTCTCTCTTGGGTGACGCCCGAGAGATTATACCTGCATCGCCTCGCCTTTCGGCCGCTCATCATCGGCTGCTCAACCCGGCCCGGCCCCCTGTGCTCATTGCGTGAAGAATGCAAGCAGCGGCGCGCCTGGCACCGCCGCTTGCCGTGCTGCTCCACTGCCGAGGCGTCTTCAGGGAACAAAGATGCTTCCGCGCAGCGGCTTGTCTCCGCGCTCGCCCACGCCGAACTTGGTGCCATCCGGCGCCTGCAGCATCCAGTAGCTGGTGTGGGTCCCGCCCTCGTATGGGGAGATCATGATCGCGCCGATAAACATGTGATCGCCGGGCGGCACCTCTTTGGGGAAGGTCACCCAGTTGGGGCCGCTCATGTGCTCGCCGCCGTAGAAGACCAGGCGGTAATCCCGAGTCCAGGTGCAGGTGCCGATGTTGCGCACATCCCACACTTTCTTAAAGGTCTCTGCCACACCTACCGGCGCACCATCGCCCAGACCCACATAGCCAACGAAGTAGGCCGCGTTACATTGTTCCTCGAGCAGCGCGGCAGGGTTCGTTCCCGGCGTGCCGTAGGGCGCCCGCGTCAGCGAATAGGTGGCAGAACCCTGCGGCGTTGCGCTGGGCGCGGCGGCGGAAGCCGATGTCGCGCTCAGCGCGGGAGTCATCTCCGCCGGCGCGGGGGGCATCGCCGTCAGCGTGCCCGCTTGCGATTGGGTGGGCACCGCCGCGGGTGGAGGCGTGGCCGGCGAAGCCGGCGCACGCTGCAGAACGCCCGCCAAGTTGCATGCGAGCAGCGCGACCGCAGCCAGACTTAATGTCAGGAGAGGGCGAGTTCGATGATGGAATCGCATCGGCATGAACCTCGGCGCAGCACAAGGCGTGTGTGCGATTATACCCAGCCGCGAGCGACTTCTTGGCGGCGGTTCAGCGCGGCTCGCCTGCTTCACGGGCGTCCGGCCTCCTCCATCGTGATCGGCAGGGCAAGTGGGACATCGCACACGCGGTGCACCTTCACGGGCGACGCCAACGCCCTCACAGGTGGAATGGGGCATCGCACGCCATGGTTCGCCTCGTTCGTCTTTCATCCATGCGGCGCGCTCTGGCCTCAAGCGGTCTCTCGATCGTGCGGTCAGGCGTGCCGGAGATTCATCTAGCGCAAACCGCGAGGACCATTCGCGGGCTTGCGGGTAAGGCATGCCCGCACTGCACGCGCGCTGAGGGCAGGACCCACCGCCCCTCCTCCAAAAGAAATCCCTCCCGCGAGGGTCATCGGGAGGGATGGAAAAGCTAAGGCGGTGCTCGTTGGCTCAGGGCACTACGATCTTCACCGTGAGCGGCGTCAGGCCGTTATCGCCCACGCCGAACTTGCTGCCGTCGGGCGCCTGCAACATCCAGTAGCCGATGTAGGTGCCCGGCTTGGCCGGGGCGATCATCGTCACCGAGAGGAACAGGTGGTCGCCGGGTCCAACGATCTGCGGGAAGCGCGCCCAATCCGGGCCGTCCATGTGTTTGCCGCCGTTGAAGACCAGGCGGTACTCGCGGCTCCAGGTGCAGGTGCCGATGTTGCGCACGTCCCACGTCTTGCGGTAGGTCTCGCCGGCCGCGAGCACCGAGCCGTCCCGGGTACTCCCGATGTCGCCGACGAAGAAGGCCGCATTGCAGAATGTGGTCAGGGTCGGATGCACGCCGGCCGTGCCGTAGAAGGCCGGAGTGAAGATGAGCGAGGCCGTGGCGCTGGGCAGCAATGGCATGGGCAGGGTGGGGGTGGCCGGTGGCAGGGTTGCGCTGGGCGGCGGCAGCGCCACGGTGGCGGTGGAGGTGGCGGCCAGCGACACCTGAGTGAGCATGGCCTGAACTGTCTGTGCGGCCTGAGTGGCCAGCGGCACCTCGGTGACGCCGGGCGCGCCCGCGTTGCAGCCGGCCAGCACGAGCGCTGCGGCCAGCGTGGTCAACGCCAGGGTGCGCAAGGTGTGCAATGTCATTCGGTCCTCCTCGTGCAGGGTTGTGCGGCACGCGGGTTGTTTGGGCCCGCCTTACGCCGCACCCAGCGCCTCCGGCTCGCCCTCCGGTAGCGGCGAGGGCTCACCCTCTGCCGCCTGAGGCTCGATCATCAGTTTGTCGTCGCGCAGAGCGATGGTCACCGTCTGGCCGTCGTGGATGCGGCCTTCGAGCACGGCCTCCGAGAGCATATCCTCCACTTCGGTCTGGATGACCCGCCGCAGCGGACGGGCGCCCATCTCCGGGTTGTAACCCAGATCCGCCAGACGCGCCTGGGCCTCGGGCGTCGCGCTCAAGGTGATGTGGTGCTCCACCAGGCGCAGCGCCACTTTGCCGATTTCCAGGTTAACGATCTGGGTGATGTCGTCCTTATTCAGCGCGCGGAACACGATCACCGCATCGACCCGGTTGAGGAATTCGGGGCGGAAGGCGCGGCGCAGTTCCTCGAGCAGCTTCTTGCGCATCTCGTCGTAGGGCGCCACCTCGCCGCGGGTCTCATCGCGCTGGATGGCAAAGCCCAGCCCGGCCTGGCGGCGGATGGTCTCGGCGCCCACATTGGAGGTCATGACGATCATCGCATTCTGGAAGTTGACCTTGTGGCCGCGTGCGTCCGAGAGGTGCCCCTCTTCCATGATCTGCAGCAGCATGTTGTGCGCCTCAGGGTGGGCCTTCTCGATCTCGTCGAAGACGACGATCGAATACGGCCGCCGGCGCAGGGCTTCGGTCAATTGCCCGGCATCGTCGTAGCCCACATAGCCCGGGGGCGCCCCGACCAGGCGGCTGACCGTGTGGCGCTCCATGAACTCCGACATGTCGAGCTGCACCAGCGCGTCTTCCGAACCGAACATGAAGGCGGCCAGGGCTTTGGTGAGCTCGGTCTTGCCCACGCCGGTCGGGCCGAGGAAGATGAACGAGCCGATCGGGCGGCGCGGGTCCTTGAGCCCGGCGCGCGCGCGGCGCACGGCCTTGGAGATGGCCAGAATGGCTTCATCCTGCCCAACGACGCGGCTGCGCAGTGTTTCTTCCATCTTCATCAGGCGTGCCGACTCGGCTTCCGCAAGCTGCATCACCGGGATGCCGGTCCACATCGAAACCACTTCGGCGATATCTTCGGGCACCACGCGCGGGCCCTTATCGCGGTCGGCCATGACCAGCTGCAGTTCCTGTCGCGAACGCTCCAGCTCGGTCTCGCGGTCCTGGATTTCCTCAGCGGCCTCGTAACGCCCTTCTTCGGCGGCCGTGGCGCGTTCGGCCCGCAAACGGCGCAGCTCGCCCATGATTTCCTTCAGGCGTTTGGCCTCCGGGCTCTTGTACATGCGCACGCGCGAAGCCGTTTCGTCAATCAGGTCGATGGCCTTATCCGGCAGGAAGCGATCGGGCACGTAGCGCCCGGAGAGGCGGGCGGCCGCTTCGAGCGCCTCGTCGGTGATCCGCAAGCGGTGGTGGTCCTCGTAGTTGCGGCGCACGCCGCGCAGGATCTGAATCGATTCCTCCACCGAAGGTTCCTCGACCATCACCGGCTGGAAGCGGCGCTCGAGGGCCGCATCGCTTTCGATGTGTTTGCGGTATTCGGTGAGGGTGGTCGCGCCGATCACCTGCAGCTCGCCGCGCGAGAGAGCCGGCTTGAGGATATTGGCCGCATCCACCGACGAGCCGGCCGCGCCAGCGCCCACCAGCATGTGCACCTCATCGATGAAGAGGATTGCACCCGAGGCTTTGAGCTCGTCGATGACGCGCTTCAGGCGTTCCTCGAATTGGCCGCGGTACATCGTGCCAGCCACCAGCGAACCCACATCGAGCTGCAAGAGGCGCTTGCCCATAAGCGGCGCGGGCACATCGTTGGTGATGATGCGCTGCGCCAGGCCTTCAACAATGGCCGTCTTGCCCACCCCGGGCTCGCCGATGAGGGCCGGGTTGTTCTTGGTGCGGCGGGCGAGGATCTGAATGACCCGTTCGATTTCGGTTTCGCGCCCAACGACCGGGTCGAGCTTGTTCTCTTCGGCCAGCGTGGTCAGGTCGGTGGCCAGTTGATCGACCATGGGCGTCTTGGCTTTGTCGGCCTTGGCACCGGCCGCGGCCGGCTGGCGTGCCTGGGCTGGGGCTTCCTGCAACAGGCGGCGCGTCTGGCGGCGGACCTGTTCGGGGCTGACTCCCAGGCGGCGCAAGACGTCGATGGCCATGCCCTCGGGCTGACGCACGATACCCAGCAACAGGTGTTCGGTGCCGATGTAGTGATGGCCGAGGCGGCGCGCCTCGTCGATGGCCAGTTGCAGCACCTGTTCCGTATCGGGCGAGAGATCGATGCGGTCGGGGCTGGTGCGGCCGGGCGCGGACTGGCGCTCGACCATTTCCTGGACACGCTCAGGTTCCAGACCCAGCTCGCGCAGCACGCGTCCGGCCACGCCGCCTTCCTCGCGGATGAGACCGAGCAGCAGGTGCTCGGTGCCGATGGTCGTGTGATTCAGTCGCTCAGCTTCTTGATGGGCCAAGCTGAGCACGCGTCGCGCGCGTTGAGTAAACCGTTCTAGGTTGTCGGCCACGCGGGCCTTCCTCTCGTGGATTCGGGCTCCACAGCCCGAATCGTATACCTTGCCAGGGATTCTACCAAATCCGCCTTGGGTAATCCACAAAGGGACCGCCAGCCGCAATAACGACTGCACATTGGTGTTGTGGGCATACCGTAGGGGCGACCGGCCGGACGCCCCTACGAAACCGCGCGCATGCCGTACAATCGAGAACGCATTCGAAACGTCACGCATCGCGGAGGGCCTATGACCCCAACCCCCTGGTGGCAGGACGGCGTCATCTACCAGATCTACCCGCGCTCGTTCGCCGATGCCGATGGCGACGGGGTCGGCGATCTGCGCGGCATTCTCGCGCACCTCGACCACCTGAATGACGGCACCCCCCGATCGCTGGGCGTGGATGCGATCTGGCTCTCGCCGGTGTATCCATCGCCGGGATACGACTTCGGTTACGACGTGGCCGACTACTGCAACATCGACCCGCTGTTCGGTTCACTCGCGGATTTCGACCGGCTGGTGAACGAAGCCCACCGCCGCGGAATCCGCGTCATCATGGATATGGTTGTCAACCACTCCTCCCACGAGCACCCGTGGTTCGTTGAATCGCGCGCCTCGCGCGGGAGCCCCAAACGCGATTGGTACCTCTGGCGCGACCCGCGCCCCGGCGGCGGTTTGCCCAACAACTGGGAAGCAGTCTTCGGGGGGCGCGCCTGGCAATGGGACGAGGCCAGCCGCCAGTACTACTACCACATGTTCCTCAAGGAACAGCCCGATCTGAACTGGCGCAACCCCGAGGCGCGGCGTGCGGTCATGCAGGCCTTCCGTTTTTGGCTCGAGCGCGGCGTGGACGGCTTTCGCTTGGACGTGGTCAACGCTTACTTTAAAGATGCTGGGCTGCGCAATAACCCTCCGCGCCTGGGTTTGCGCGGCTACGAACGCCAGGCTCATGTCTTCGACATGGATCAACCCGAGTTGCTCGATGTGTATCGCGAACTCCACGAGTTGTTGGAGGAATTCGGTGAGCGCATGGCGGTGGGAGAGGTCATGCACGAGACGCCGGAGAAAGCCGCGCGCTACAGCGCCCCGGGCTTGCTGTCGCTGGCTTTCAACTTCGAGTTCACCCACCAACCGTGGGCTGCGTCTGCATTCCAGCGAGCCGTCACCCGCTGCGAGGCAGCCTTAGCCACGGGCGGCTGGCCGTGTTATGTGCTCTCCAACCACGACGTGTCGCGGCACGCTTCACGTTACGGCGCCAGGCATGCTGTCGAGCGCGCCAAGGTGGCGGCGGCTCTGCTGCTCACGTTGCGCGGCACGCCCTTCCTTTACTATGGAGAGGAGATCGGCATGCGCAACGGGCGAATCCGGCGGGAGGAAATTCAGGATCCGCCGGGCAAGCGCTATTGGCCGCTCTACGGCGGGCGCGATCCGGAACGCACGCCGATGCCATGGAGTGCCGAGGCGGGGGCCGGCTTCACCCACGGACGGCCCTGGCTGCCGCTCAACCGCGACTTTCGCGAGGTCAACGTTGCCGCGCAGCGTGATGACCCGCACTCCGTGTTCTCGTTCTACCGTCAGTTGATCTGGCTGCGCAAGGCGAGCGTGGCGCTGCGCCGAGGTAGCTACCGACCGCTCATTCGTACGCCGCGGCGCGCGCAGGTCTACCTGCGCGAGGCGCCAGGCCAGCGGATGCTGGTGGCCCTCAACTTCTCCGCTCAACCCGTGCTGGCCGCGTTCGACGAGCCGCTTCCGCGTGCGGCCTGGCGCCTGCGCCTTTGCACGCACGCCGCGGCGCACGAGCCCCTGCAGGGCGGCGGGATACACCTGCGGCCGTACGAGGTATGCATCTTCGAGGCTGAGTAACCCGCGATACTGCACGTACGAATAGAAGCGCCGGCTCACCACGAGGTGAGCCGGCGCTTTGCCTGCGGGCTGACGTGCGCGTTAGAACAACCCGCGAAGTAAGAGCAAGAAGCCGACGATGATCAGTGGGATGCCGACGATCGCGCCCACCACGGTGATCGTGAGCACCACGCCCACCACCATCAGCACGAAGCCGAGGATCACCGCCACCAGCCGCCCGGTGAATCCGAGGATCCACGTGAGCAACTGCCAGATGGCCCAGAACGGCCACAGGTACCACGCCACACGCTTGCTGCTCGTCATGCTTGCCTCCATAGTCATCGCCGCGCAGGGCCCGGTGCCGCGGGTCACGCGCCAGGAATGATGATCCAGCACAAGAGGTACATGGCCAGGCCGGGCACGCCACCCGGGATGCAGGCTACGAGGAACCCCAAGCGGAACCAGGTCGGGCTGATGCCGAAGAACTCACCCAGGCCGCCGCATACCCCCGCCAGCACCCGGCTGGAACGGGACCGGCGCAACGGCCCCCGAGTCGACTCACTCATTCTATCCTCCATAGACATGCGTTCATCCACAGTGGATATACGCAGGTTAGCCACTCGCAGTTGCCCTTGGCCCGGGGGACCCCAGGGCCGGCATCGTGTCCGGGCTGTGAATCAGGGGACTCGTCCGGCGGGTTTATGGCCTCCCCACCCAGCCCACCCCTGGTTGGCGAAGGTCCTTCCGTGCCAATACTGCCACTTGCGTAATTCTTCACAACTATGCTATAGTCTTCACTATCTGGGGAGTGACCAAGTAGATTCGCACCACAGAACTTGCCCCTGACTGTCTCGGAGATTGCTTGGGTTTCATCGAGCCTTTTGTGTAGGGGACGCTACCGCAGTTCCCGGTCTGGATAGACGGGGTCTAATGGCCCGAATTGGCGTGAACCCATGCCGCCTCACTAGCCTACACCCAGGTGGCTGCAAACCACCCCAGGTCGAGCGCCGCCTGCCTCTGAATGCTCCCGTATCCATCCAAATTCCAAGTACACCTCCTGCGCGTTTGGCTCGGCCATCCCCTTTGAGCTTGTTGGCCCGCCAGCGCGCTACTCGATCCCGCCCGCTGCTCGGGGTGGGCTTTCGCCGACACCGCGCACAAGGAGGAGCACCGCATGAGTGCCAACCGTAGCGCAGGCATCTCGCCGGGCGAGTATTCGGCCGCGCCTCCGGGCGAGAAGATCGGTGTGTACATCTGCCACTGCGGCACCAACATCTCCGCCATGGTGGATGTGGCCGAGGTGGCCGAGTACGCCGGGGCGCTGCAGGGAGTGGCCGTCGCGCGCCACTACGCCTACATGTGCTCCGACCCGGGCCAAGCGATGATCCAGGAGGACATTCGCTCGCTCGGCTTGGACAGGGTGGTAGTGGCTTCCTGCTCGCCGCTCATGCACGAGACCACCTTCCGGGCCGCGTGCGCTCAGGCCGGCCTCAACCCATTCCTCTTTCAGATGACCAACATCCGCGAGCACGTCTCGTGGGTGAGCGACGACCGGAGCAGCGCAACGCAGAAGGCACTGGCGTTGGTGACGGCGGCCGTGCGCCGGGTGTCGTTACAGCAGCCGCTTGAGACCCGCCAACTGGGAGTCACTCAATCGGCGCTGGTGGTGGGCGGCGGGATCGCCGGCATCGAGGCCGCGCTGCGCATGGCGGATGCTGGCAAGCGGGTGTACCTGGTCGAGCGTGAGCCGTCGATCGGCGGCCACATGGCCCAGCTCTACAAGACCTTCCCTACCCT
>MGOA01000016.1:2168-14582 GCA_001796965.1 Chloroflexi bacterium RBG_16_64_43 | reverse complement strand
CATCGCCAGCTGCACCTCACGATCTATTCGCGCCTGGGCAACCCCTTCGTGATCGGCCTGCTGCAGGCCTACTGGGATACGTACGAGGCGGTGGGGCTCAGCCTGTACGCGGACTTGGCTTACCTGCAAAAGGTATGGGATTACCACGAGCGCATCGTGGAGGCCATACGTCGCGGCGATTTTGGGGCGGCGGAGACTGCACTGCTCGATCACACCCGGCTGCTGCGTCACCGTGAAGCGGAGGGACAGGAGGCCGCCATTCGTTCCTCGGTCTCCCATTCCTAAGGAGAAGGGTCTATGAGTGTCCAATCTCGGCTCGCAGTGGTGGAGAAGAGCGGAGTGACGCGCAAGGTCAACGATTTCTCGATCGTCGTGGCTACGGTCAATGGATCGGGCAGCCAGACAGCCAACGGCGTCATCCTGCGTTCGTTGTTCGCGATGGGCATTCCGGTCTCTGGCAAAAACCTGTTCCCTTCCAACATCCAGGGGCTGGCGACCTGGTTCACGATTCGGGCGAACGCAGCGGGGTTCGTTGCGCGCACCGACCAATCGGAAATCCTGATCGCGATGAACCGAACGACGGTGATCGAGGACTTGAAGGGGCTCGCCGAGGGCGGCGTCTGCCTGTATGCGGACGATATGGCTTTCGAGAAATCGCGCGGTGACGTGCACTACTATGCGATCCCGGCCACGCGCCTAGCGCGTGAGTCGGGGGCGGAGGCCTCACTGCGCCCGTACGTCGCCAACATGGCTTACGTGGGCGGGCTGGCGTGGCTGCTGGGCATCGAGTTGAGCGAGGTGGAAAGCGCGTTGGCGGCCCACTTCCGCGGCAAGGCCAAGGCGGTGGCGCTCAATTTCGGTGTGGTGCAGGCGGCACACAAGCATGCCGCTGAAAACCTGACCAAGACCGACGGTTTCCGTGTTGAGCGCATGCCGGCCGAGGCGGGGATGATCCTGGTGGACGGCAACACCGCCGCCGCACTGGGTGCAATCTACGGCGGCGTGTCGTTTGCGGCATGGTATCCGATCACACCTGCCTCGTCGCTGGCGGAAGGCCTGCAGGATTACCTGCCGCAATTGCGCCGCGACCCGACCACCGGGGAAAACCACTTCCTCATGGTCCAGGCGGAGGATGAGCTGGGGGCGCTGGGCATGGCGGTTGGGGCGGGGTGGATGGGCGCGCGTTCGATGACCTCCACTTCGGGGCCCGGTCTTTCGCTGATGGCGGAGTTCTCCGGCCTGGCGCACTACGCCGAGGTGCCGGTGGTCATCTGGGACGTTCAGCGCATGGGCCCTTCGACCGGGCTGCCGACGCGAGTCTCCCAAGGCGATCTCCTGTTTGCGCATTTCATCGGCCACGGCGACGGACGTCAAGTGGTGCTCCTACCCGGGCCGAATGAGTGCTTTGAATTCGGCTGGCGGGCATTCGACCTGGCGGAACGACTGCAGGCGCCGATCTTCGTTCTGAGCGATCTTGACCTGGGCATGAATCTGTGGCGCGTTCCCTCGTTCCGCTATCCTGACCAGCCGATGGATCGGGGCAAAGTGCTCAGCGCGGAGGATCTGGCCCGGCTGGGCGGATTCGCCCGCTACAAAGATGTCGATGGTGACGGCATCGGGTGGCGGACATTGCCTGGAAACTCGCACCCGCGCTCGGCCTATTTCACTCGCGGCACGGGGCACGACGAGAATGCCGCCTACAGTGAAGATCCCCAGGTGTGGGAAGCGAACATGGCGCGCCTGGCGCGCAAGTACCAGACCGCCAAGGGGCTTGTTCCGTCGCCGGTGGTGGAACACATGAGCGGTAGCCGCATCGGGTTGGTCGGATTCGGTTCGACCGACCCTGCGATTCAAGAGGCGCGGCACATCCTGGCCCAGGGCGGCCTCCCGAGCGACTACCTCCGGCTGCGCGCCATCCCGTTCGCAGATGAGGTGGGTCGGTTCCTCGCAGAACACCCGGTCAACTGGGTGGTTGAGCTTAACAGCGACGGGCAAATGCACAGCCTGCTCAAGATCTACTTCGCCGAGCACGCCGGCCGGATGCGCTCGCTGGCCCACAACGACGGTTTGCCCCTGACGGCGCGACGGGTGGTGCAGGCCGTGCGCGACGAGAAGGAGGAGGAAAGATGACGGTTGCGACAGCACCCAAGAAGGCCACGACGAACTTGATCGGTCTGGAGAAGAGCGACTACCGCGGCCTTGAGACGACCCTGTGTCAGGGCTGCGGTCACAATTCGATCGTCAGCCAGATCGTCGCGGTGTGTTTCGAGCTCTCCATCCCGCCCGAGCAGCTAATCAAGGTCAGTGGCATCGGCTGCTCGAGCAAGGCACCGGCCTACTTCATGAATCGCGCGCACGGGTTCAACGGGCTGCACGGGCGCATGCCCTCGGCCGCGACCGGTGCAATTCTCGCCAACCACTCGATGCGAGCCATCGGCATGAGCGGCGACGGCGACACGGCCAATATCGGCATGGGGCAGTTCAAGCATATGGTGCGGCGCAATGTGCCGATGGTCTACATCGTGGCCAACAACGGGGTCTACGGCCTCACCAAGGGCCAGTTCTCGGCCACCGCCGAACAAGGGCTGGAGCTCAAGAAGGGGCTGCAGAACAAACTGCCGCCGATCGACATCTGCCTGGAGGCATTGATCGGCGGAGCAAGCTTCGTGGCGCGTTCGTTCGCCGGCGACCCGCGCCAGCTATCGACGCTGCTCAAAGCGGCTCTGGCGCACAAGGGCACGGCAGTGCTCGACGTCATCAGCCCGTGCGTAATCTTCAACAACAAAGACGAGTCGCCCAAGAGCTACGCCTGGGGCCGTGAGCATGAAGAACCGCTGCACGACCTGACATACGTGCCGGAGCGGGACGAGATCGTGATCAGCTACGAACCGGGCGAGATTACCTCGGTGGCCTTCGCCGACGGCTCGAGTCTGCGGTTGAAGAAGATCGAAGTCGACCATGATCCCACCTCGCGCCTGGCGGCGCTGACCTTGATCGAGGAGTCGCGCACGCAAGGCACCTTCGTCACCGGGCTGATCTACGTCAACCCGACGCAGCCGACCTTCGTGGAGATATCCGGGCTCGGCACGACGCCGCTGGCGCGCTTGACCCCGGCACAAATGCGCCCTACCGAGGAGACGCTGCGCGACATCAACGCACGGTTTGCATAGGTGCGCATGACGGCCGATCAGGACGAGGGCATAGCATGCCTTACGCCCGACCGCGCACGCGCGGCATGGGCCCGAATTCCGCATTGGCGAAACGCCGGTGGGGCGGATCCGATTGCTGAGGCGGCCGATCGCAGGGCTCAGCCCTTCGGCATTCTCACCGCGATTGACAACATCTAGGTGGCCGCGTACACTCGCGCGCAGAATCCGCGCTAAGGCAAGCTCCGGGCTGGCATAGGCCTTGCAAGAGCAAACGCGGGCGGGCCGATCGCCCGGGCTCGCACCTTGGCCTCAAAGGGGAAACACGATGCACGTGCTACTCCTCTCTTCCGTGACTTGGATGGCTGGGCTGCCCGCCGGGGGAAGCGCCCAGGGACTGATGTACCTTGACCCCGGCTCGGGCAGCATCTTGCTGCAACTGGCGCTTGCGGCGCTGCTAGGCGTGGCAGTGATTGCGCGCGCCTTCTGGAGCAAGATCAAGGCGTTCTTTGCCCGCCTCGCTGGCCGATCGGGCAAGGAGCCCGGGGATGGGAAGTAGCCGCTCGGCTGCCTCCTTCCGCGACCCGAGCGGTTTCGTCTTCACCCGCCAGGGCACCCTCTACCGACAAGTGAATCGGCTCGGCCGGGACGACTATCGGGCCATGATGGATGGCGGCCTGTATGCGCGCTTGGTGGGGAAGGGTTTGCTCGTACCGCACGAGGAAGTGACCATCCCGGCGGAACGTGCAGACACTGCCTACTGCATTCTCCGTCCCCAGACAATTCCGTTCATCTCGTACCCCTACGAATGGTGTTTCGGTCAGCTTCAAGATGCCGCTCTCGCGACGCTGCGCATTGCGCGCGAGGCGCTCGAGTGCGGCATGACTCTCAAGGACGCGAGCGCTTACAACATCCAATTCGTCGCAGGACGACCGACGCTGATGGATAGCCTCTCGCTGGAGGTCTATCACGCGGGCGAGCCGTGGACCGCCTACCGCCAATTCTGCCAGCACTTTCTCGCGCCGCTGGCACTCATGGCGCATCGCGACGTGCGCCTCAGCCAACTGCTGCGCGTGTTCATCGATGGCGTGCCGCTCGATCTGGCGCAGCGCCTATTGCCAGGACGCACACGATTCGACTTCGGGCTGCTCGCGCACATCCACTTGCATGCCGCGGCGCAGCAACGCTACAGCGGCACGCAGCCGGGGCGGCCGGCCCCGGCCCGCGGGCGAATGAGTCGCGCAGGGTTCCTGGGTATTCTCGACAGCCTGTCCGCGGCCGTGCGCCGCTTGACCTGGCGCCCGGAGAAGACAGCCTGGGCCGACTACTACCGCGCCAACAAATACAGCGACCAGGCGATGGACGAGAAGGCCCGCATCGTGGCCGGTTGGCTTGAGCGCATCGGGCCGGGCATGATCTGGGATCTGGGTGCGAATACGGGCCGCTTCAGCCGGCTCTCAAGCGAGCGTGGCAACCTGACGATCGCGTGTGACATCGACCCGGGCGCCGTTGAGCTCAACTACCAGGATTGCCGGGCGCGTGCCGAGGCCCACTGCCTGCCCCTGGTGATGGACCTGACCAACCCGAGCCCCGGGCTCGGGTGGGAAGGGGCCGAGCGCATGGCCCTGCTCGAGCGCGGTCCGGCCCACGGGGTTCTGGCGCTGGCGCTCGTGCATCACATGGCGATTGGCAACAATGTGCCGCTGGGCGACTTGGCGCGTTTCTTTTCGCGCTGCGGCCGGTGGCTGATCGTCGAATTTGTTCCGAAGAATGACCCTCAGGTTGCGCGGCTGCTCTCGAGTCGCGAGGACATCTTCGACTCGTATAACCTTGAGGGATTCGAGCGCGCGTTCGTGCAGACGTTTGCCATCCGCCAAAGGCAAAGCCTGCCGGGCACCGCGCGTGAGCTCTTCCTGATGGAGGCCACGCACGATTTCCGATGAGTCGATACTGGTATCTCCATCCGCTGCTCTTTGCTCTCTACCCGGCGCTTTCGCAGTTCGCATTCAACGCAGCCGAAAACGCGATCCTCTTCGGCGTGCGCGTCCTACTCCTTTCCCTCGTCGTCGGGGGGCTCGTGCTCGGGCTGGCATGGCTGGCCGTGCGCGAGGGGCATCGGGCCGCGTTCCTCGCCTCTCTCTCCGTCCTCCTTCTTCTCGTGTTTGGGCACTTGTTCAACGTGGCGCGCGGGGCAGCCGTTGCCGGAGTGACGTGGGGCACCCGTCCCGTGGTACTTGCTGCCTGCGTGGGCGTCATCTTGCTGCTTGGGAACGGATGGGTGTGGAAACCCATACGCAACCGCGGCCCGGTGACACTCTTCATGAACGTCATGGCACTCGCGGCGATCTCCTGGCCGGTGCTGCGAATCGGATCATTCCTGACAGCCGCGGTTGTCGATTCGGTCAAGCTGCGCGAGGCCCCCGTTCGGTTCGAGGCCGTCACGCTCGCGCCTCGCGACGAGCAGTTGCCCGACATCTACTACATCATTCTCGATGGCTATGGCAGGGCGGACATACTTCAGGAAGTGCTAGGCGTCGACACGCGCGAGTTCATGCAGTATCTCACCTCGCGTGGGTTCTACGTGGCCAGTCAGGCCCAGTCCAACTACTCGCAAACATCCCTTTCGATGGCTTCCTCCCTGAATCTGGCGTACATGGATCCTCTGGCGGAACGGTTGGGCCCGCGTTCACGGAACCGCGAACCACTAGGCGAATTGATACGGCACAGCGTCGTGCGCGACGCCCTGGAGCGAGCCGGATACGAGATGGTCGCCCTGGACAGCGGGCACATGTACAGCCAATTGAAGGACGCCGACCGCTACCTCTCGGCTTATCCAACAACGCTCAACGAGATGGAAGGGTTGTGGCTGAGCACGACCGTGCTGGCCGCCGTGGAGGATCCGCAGGCGCTTGGCCTGCTGCTCCCCTCCTATGACACGCATCGAACCCGGGTCCAGTTCGCCTTCGACACGTTGCGCACCGCGGGGCATGCGCCCGGACCCCAGTTTATCTACGCGCATATCATCGCGCCGCACCCGCCCTTCGTCTTCGATGCGCACGGAGCGCCGGTCGATCCGCAGCGCCCCTACTGGCCTGGCGATGGAGATAGCTACCGTGGCTCCGCGGAGGAGTACCGCACGGGCTACGGGCAAGAGGTGCGCTTCGTCAATGATCAAATGAAGATTGTCATTGATGATATCTTGAGGAGCGCCGACCCGCCGCCCGTCATCATCATTCAAGGCGACCACGGATCGGGGCTGCATCTGAGCTTTAGTTCCGTCGAGCAATCCTGCCTCCGCGAACGCATGCCTGTTCTCAACGCCTACTACTTCCCGGGTGGAGGAGCAGGACAGTTGTATCCTTCGATCACGCCGGTCAACAGTTTCCGGGTCGTCTTCAACACCGTCTTTGACGCCGATCTGCCGTTGCTCCCGGACTTCAGCTACTACTCGGCCTGGAGCACGCTCTACGACTTCGTTGCGGCCGGCGATGGCGTCAACCAGCCGTGTGGTGATGCTGGCACGTAGTAGACCCTCATGACGAGGCCCGCGACGCCCGGCTCCGCTCGACGAACCCCCGCGGCCAGCCTGCTGCTGCTGTTCATCGGACTCCGAGTCGGGCTGTGGCTGTGGATGTGGCTTGTCGTGCAGCAGGTGGCCATGCCACTGTGGCCGGATGACAAGTTGCGCCCGCACTACGGCGTCGCGATTGAGACGAATCCCATTCTTGCGCCCTGGCAACGATGGGATACGCTGCACTATCAGGCCATTGCGGAGCGGGGGTATTCGGCGTTCGACACGGCAGTGTTTGTGCCACCGCTGTTTCCGGGATTGATGCGGTTGGGCGCCTCCGTTCTCGGCGGGAATAATCTTCTTGCAGGGCTGGTCCTTTCGAGTATTGCGACGCTGGTCTTGTTCTTCGCGCTGTATCGCCTCAGCCGGGACGAGTTGCGCGACTCAGGTGCTGCCTGGCGCACGGTCCTCTACTTGGCGCTATTCCCTTCGGCGTTCTTCCTCTTTGCGGCCTACACCGAATCGATCTTCTTGCTCGCCGCCGTCCTGACGCTGTGGCATGTGCGACGAACCGAGTGGCTGCGTGCCGGCGCGTGGGCATCGCTGGCCTCTCTGTCACGGCTCCCAGGGGCTTTGATCCTAGTTCCGGTGGCCTGGGAGGCTCTGCGGGCCTTTGCACGCACCCGCAAGGCCTATCCGCTAGCGGGCCTGGCTCTCGGCCTGGCCGGCGCGCTTGCCTTCCCGCTGTACGTCTGGGCGCGGTTGGGCTTGGCGCCGTGGGCACCGTTGCTCGCCCAGGCACAGCGCTTCGGTGGAGGGTTCACTTTCCCGGGTGTGAACCTCGTTCATGCAATCGCAAATGCCTTCGGCGGGCCCTTCTTCCTCACGGATGGCCTTGATATCCTTTTCCTACTGGGTGCAGTGGCGCTGTTCATCCCCGTGTGGCGTACGCTACCCCGCGTCTATGGGATCTACTATGCCACGTACCTTGCGCTTTACCTGACCCGGACGGGTGGAACCGAGCCGTTGGTTGGGATGGTTCGCTATGTCCTGGTCCTCTTCCCGGCCTTTCTGGTTGTCGGCGCATGGGGAGCTAACCGCTTCGCTAACCGGGTCGTCGTTTACTCCGGCCTGGCGGGGCTGCTATTCATGTCGGCGAGCTTTGCATTGTGGATATGGATGGGATGAGCGGGCAAGGGCCTGGCAGCCGCCGCGAGAAACTGCGGAAGGTCGTCTGGACGATCCTTCCGCGGATTGCCTTCGCCAGCCTTTTCCCCGCGTTGGCGATTGCCAGGGCATCACTCCCCGAAAGAGAAGCCGGCGTGACCGGGCCGCGCGCGTTACTCGATTCCGTCTACGCACTCGTCCTCGCCGGTGCCGTTCTGTTGACTGCTGTTGCGCTGGGCCGGAAGATCCTTGCGCGGCTTGGGGTGGGTGGGTCAACTCGCGAAGGGAGTGTGGTTTCGCCTCTCTTGGGCCTGGGGGCGATGGGCTACGCCTTTGGTGCGCTGGCATTCTTTGGACTGCTTTCGCCTGCCAGTCTCATCCTGGTCGCCGCTGGATTGGCGGCAGCCGCCGGCCAAGAGATCACGACGCAGCTGGGCGCATTGCGCCATACAACGATAGCCTTCCTGCACAGGGTCAGGCGCCCCGAGCCCGTTGCATTTCTAATCGCGCTGGTCCTCGTTGCTCTGATGACAGTGGCGGTGGTTGAGGCGCTTGCCCCGCCCTCGGACTACGACGGGCTCATGTACCATCTCGTCGGGCCCAAGGATATGCTGCAGTATGGCCGGATGCTTGGGTGGCCGGATATCTGGCAGGCGAACGGACCTTTCACTGCTGAGATGCTCTTCACGTTCGGGTTGGGCCTCGGCAGCGATACATTCGCCAAACTCACACAGCTTGCCTTTGCTGTCGTCTACATTGCAGCGACCCACGTGCTGGCAATCCGGTACTTGGGGAGTCGTGGCGCGTGGGTCGCGGTCGCGGTCCTGCTTGGCGTTCCGTTATTGCTCACCTATGCCAGTGTGGCCTACACTGATTTTGCCTGGGCCGCCTGCCAGGTTTCGGCGCTGCTGTGCATCATGAAATGGAATGAGGAGGAGAAGCCTGGCTGGCTGATCGTCGGTGGCATCTTGGGGGGGGTGGCGCTGGGGAGCAAATACCTCGCCCTGGGCCCAGTTGCGGTGCTCGGCCTATCCATCGTTTGGCTCTCACGGGCCAAGCGCCTCCGACGAACCGCAGCTCATGCAGTGTTGTTCGGTCTACCCGCGTTCCTGGTCGGATTGCCGTGGTATGCCAAGAACTGGATAACGCTGGGCAATCCTGTGTTCCCTTTCTTTCTCCCGTCAGCGGAATGGCCTGCGGCACGCATCGATCTGCTCATGTCGTACCTTTCAAGTTTCGGAGTGGGCCATCGGCTTTCTGATCTAATTCGTATCCCTTGGGCGATCTTCCTTGAACACACCAAGTTCGCAACGCTCTGGCCGGTCGCCGACTACCCTGGCTTTCTATTTCCCTTGGCGCCGTTGTATTTTGTCTCCCCTCAGCGAGCCCGATTGCATTTCATGGCGGGCGTCGCCGCGATTTGGTCGGTCCTGTGGGCAATCGGATCGCAGCAAATCCGATTCCTTCTCCCCGTATTCCCACTCCTGAGCACACTGGCGGCTGTGCCGATTTCATCCTTGATGAACCGATATGCCCGATCCGGTCTTTCCCGGGTCGCCATCACAGGGTTCATTCTGTTGTCGCTTCTGCCGACTTTCTTGTTTGCTGTGATCTTCCAGCAGTACCGGCCATCACTTCCAGTCGTCGTAGGCCGGCAATCCAAAGGGGACTTCCTGGCGTCGCGTGTGAGCGACTACCGGGCAATGGAATTCATCAAGACGACGCTGCCACCGGAGGCACGCGTGCTTATGCTGTGGGATGGCCAAAGCTACTACTGCGATCAGCGATGCCTTCCAGATGCTGAGCAATCCCGCGCCGCACAAATCGTGGAAGGTGCCTCAGACCCGGTCGAGCTAACTCGTCTTCTTCGAGCCCGAAATGTGACTCACCTTCTCCTCTCGGAGGACGCCGTGGCAATCATCGAGGGTCACGATCCGACGGGAGTTCATCGAGCGGCCAGGGCCTACTTGGATCGAGTCTATCTTCCCGCATGTGGAAATGGCGTCTACAGGGATGAATGGATCGGCATCTACGAGATTACTTGCGACTGACGGCATCGCATTCGCCTTCGCCGGATTGTGAATTGACCAGACAACGGGGCGACCTCTATCGCGGGCAAGAGCCTGCGCGCCGGAGTCGAACCGCGACACCAATGCTTGTCGCGGTTGTCGCCGCGACCTTGATGACAGCCTTCCTCCTGCGCGTCCTCTCTACCCATGCCTGGGACCCGATGGCCTTCGTGCTGCGCACTCCGCCCGACCTACCCGCGGGCCAAACCTGGGGCGTTGGGTACGATGGGCGATTCGCTTTCGCCATCGCGGCCAATCCGTGGGGCTCGACCGCCGACCTTGACCAACCTGAATTGCGGTATCAGCGCATCCTCTACCCGCTGGCCGTCAAGGTGCTCAGCCTGGGCAATCCTAAGATCGTGCCGTGGATGCTTGTTGCGGTCAATTTAGGCGCCTCGTTCGTAGCTGCCGCGGCCCTCGCCTACTTGCTCGCGCGGCGTGGCGTCTCCCCCTGGCTGGCGCTCGTGCTGATACTCTCGCTGGGCTTTCTCCTGGCCCTGCGCATGGACTTGCTCGAGCCGATGGCGCTTGCCCTCTCTTTGTGGGCGTGGTACGCCCTCGAGAACCGCCGCTTGGCGCTCGGCGCCGTTCTGCTTGCGCTCGGCGCCCTGGCCAAGGAGATCGCGATCGTCTTCACGCTGAGTTGGGTTCTGGCAGCTTGGTTCGGCGGCAGGCGCCGGGCGGCGCTGGGCGTCCTGGTTGCGGCGGTGCTGCCCTTCGCCGCATGGCTGCTCGCCGTGCGGGCCTGGTTCGGCTCCTCGGCAGAGATGCTCGCCAAGACGCACCTCGGGTGGGTGCCCTTCGCCGGGTTGCGCTTCCTGGCCGACTCGGTGAGCCGGGGAGTCGTCATGATCTGGGTGATCGCGCCGGCCATTCTATTTGGATATTTGGCCGCCCGCGATCTTGTGCGGGGGCTGCGCGAACCGCGCAGCGCCGACGCGTGGCTGGTGATCGGTTCGGCCTCGCTCATCTCACTGTTGCCGCAACCCTCGTGGGTCGATCCGCTGGCCATTATCCGATTTGGCTTGGGGCTGGTGGCCGGCGTTCTACTCTGGTCGGCAACCTACCGGCCTCGCCTTCTGCCGTTGGCGACGGGCTTGTGGGCATTGTCCGGCTTGCTGCTGTTCGTCATCCCACGGATGGTCTGATGAACTCGAAACGCACCCACCTCACACCGCTCGTCATCGCAGGGCTCTTCCTCGCGAGCCGTCTCTTACTCCTGGCTGGGCTCCCGTTGGATGGGCTCACAGGGTACAGCGACCTGCACCATTTCTACGAGCTCGCACGGCTCCCAGGGTTGCCGTTCATCCACTACTGGGTCGAGTTTCCGCCTGTGTTCTCCTTCTTGGGCAAGTTGCTCTACCTGCTCTCGTCCGGACGCGAGTCGACCTTCGCCACGTTGGCCGCGATGATCTTCTCGATCGCGCTGGGCGCCAGCGTGTTTTTCTTCGCCAAGCTCGACCTGCTCGTGAACCAACGCGAAGCGCCTGGCGCGGCGAGCCTTGTCCTGGCTGCCATCCTGGCGGGCCTACCGTACGGCTGGTGGTACTTCGATCCGCTGGCCTTGCTGGCCATGCTGTGGGGCGTCTGGCTCATCCTGAAGGACCGACCCACTGTCGGCGGGCTCGTGCTGGGGTTTGGAGCGCTGGTGAAGTGGTTCCCACTGATGGCATTGGTCGTCGCGTGGCGCGGCCGCTCAACGAAGCGAGCGCTCCTGGCCAGCGCCTCTGCCTTGGCGGTGATCCTCTTTGTGCTCGGAGGGCTTTACCTCGTCGCGCCGGACATGACCACTGCCTCGCTGCGCTCACAACTCAGCAAGGGCTCGTGGGAGACCGTGTGGGCGCTGGTGGATGGCAATTTGGGAACAGGGAACTTCGGACCGGAGAGCGAAAGGGCAGATCCGCTTTTTGCCGCTCAACCCATGGGCAACCCGCCGCGCATCCCCTCCTGGCTTACGCTCATCCCCTTCGCAGGTCTCGGGCTTCTGGCCCTGGTGAAGATTCCACGCGGCGACGCGCGCGGGCAAGTTGCATTCCTGGGAGTCACTTGGACGCTGTTCCTCCTGTGGTCCCCCGGGTGGAGCCCGCAGTGGGTTCTGTATCTGTTGCCACTCATGTTGCTTGGCCTCCCGCTACCTCGCGGAGTACTGCTGTCGCTGGCCCTAGTCATCGTCAGTTTGCTGGAATGGCCGATCCTCCTTTCCCGCGGAGCGTTCGAGAGCCTGTACCTCTTGGTGCCGTTGCGGACGCTTCTGGTGGCGGCAATGGGCGTGCTGATGGCGTTGCCCCGCTCGGGCGAATCCAGTGTGGGGGCGGGAGGCTAGGATTGTGGGCGAGGCGATCTCCTTGCGCATAGCCACGATGATTACCACTCGCAGAAAGTGCTGGAATCCGCCATCTCGGCTGGCAACGGTGCCAGGCACGGATTTCGGTTCTGAAGGTGCAACTTGAGCATGGTCGCTCGGGGCGAGGAGCACTGGGGCCGGGTACTCCGGGCGGCGCTGGCAAGCCTAGCCCTCATG
>MGOA01000016.1:0-2043 GCA_001796965.1 Chloroflexi bacterium RBG_16_64_43 | reverse complement strand
CGTGGCCACGATAATACAGACCCTTGCCTACGGGCGGCCGGCGCAACCGGGAGAGCATGAGTTGCGCGTCGCCTACCCGCTCTACTCCATCGTGTTGTTCGCGCCGTTTGCGATGCTGGCCGACTATGCGCTCGCACGATCGCTGTGGATGACGGTGCTGGAGGCGGCTTTGCTCGGGGTGGCGCTCGCGGGCTTGCGCCTGGCGCGTTGGCGCCCGTCGCTTCCCGTCGCCGCGGCTTATCTGCTGTTTTCCGTCACTTGGTATCACGGGGTCCGTCCACTGGTCAACGGCAATGCAGTGATCGTGGTCGCGCTGCTCATCGCGCTGGCTGTGCTCGCCTTGCGAGCAGGGCGCGATGGATTGGCGGGAGCGTTGCTTGCCGCGGCGACGATCAAGCCTCAGGTTGTCATCTTGCTGATCCTCCTCGGCGGGGTGTGGGCCTTGGCCGCGCGGCGCTGGCGGCTCGTGATCGGATTCGTGAGCACGCTCACCGCGTTGCTCGCTCTCAGCTTGGTGCTATTGCCCAGTTGGCCCGCGGAGTTTCTGCGCGAAGTGATTCGATACCCTGCCTACAATCCACCCGGCACCCTTGGCACGGCGCTCGAAGTGATGCTCCCCGGCGTCGGCACCTGGGCCGGGTGGGGGGTCACGCTTGCCTTGGTATTGGTTCTGCTCGTCGAATTGCGCAGTGCGTTGGGACAAGGGCAGGCGAGGTTGGAATGGCTGGTGAGCCTGTCATTGGCCATGGGTTGCTGGATCGGGATTCAAACCGATCCCGGCAATTTCATTGTGCTCATCATCCCGCTGGCATCGGTTTTCGCCTCGATCGCGCACTCCGTGCGCCGGGGCGGCGACGCACTTGCCCTGGCCGCCATGGGTGGGATTCACGTTGGCTTGTGGTTGGTCTTTATCGCGACGCTAGAGCGGGGTGCTCAGCCCGTCCAAGGACCCGCGATGTTCATACCCTTGCCGCTCGTCGTGTTGGCGGGGTTGTACGGCTTTCGACGTCGGATGGTTCTGCCTGTCGAGGTTGCCACCCGCTGACCCTCGTCCACGCCGCGGGCCAGTGGAGCCGACCGGCGCGGGAGGGTATCGGGTTCAGCGAGATGCTCGCCTCGCCGTGAGTCTCAAGGGAGTGGCTCCGACGGTGGAGGTTTTAGCGTCGCAGCACGGCCCAAACGGAGACCCGTGGTTCATGGACCTTTTCCGTCGATCTCATCCAGGGCTCTGAAACAATTTGTCACCAGTTCACTCGGCTTTGAAAGAACCGGCGTCCACGTGAAGGCTCTGCATGATGCAGATGAGGGGAGTGAGGCTTGCCATCCAGCGTGTTGGTCATAGAATGGGAACCTTACCGGTCACATGAACCGGTCGACTTCCTGCCGTCGGGCGGCGTTACATGGTGACTCCCTGAAGCTGAAAAGACGATGAAGAGACTCCTGCGGTTTCCATTCCACTCGTTACTTATCGGCGCTTACTTCATCGCCCATCTGTACGCGCGGAACATCGCGTACATCCCGTTCCAGGAGACCTACCGCTCCATTGCCATCTACCTGGGTTTTAGCTTCTTGTTGCTCTCGGGTTTTCGACTCATCCTGAAGGAATGGGATCGGGCAGGGCTCGTTTGCTCGTTGATCGTAGTCTTGTTCTTTTCCTTTGGCCACGTCGCCAATGCATTGACCGAATGGACAACTGGGAGTCACCCGCCGTTTCGGGTTTCCGTTCTCGGTTGGGTATGGCTTTCTGCCTTTCTCATCCTCTCGCTGATGGGGGTTCGTGCCAAGTGGGCCAACGTCGCCACGGGCCCGCTCAACCTCATGAGTGTGATGTTGATGGTCTTCCCGCTGATGACAATCGTCCCGACGGCTTTTTGGCGTAGCAGCCCATCTGAAGGAGACATCCAGACTCTGGCTAGCCTTCGAGGAGAAACAAGCGCCGAGGCAGGAGTGCCTCTCGGGCCCCGCCCAGAGTGGCCGGACATTTACTACATCGTTTTCGACGGATACGAGAGAGCCGATGTTCTCAAGGAGCTGTACGGATAC
>MGOA01000015.1:5427-6020 GCA_001796965.1 Chloroflexi bacterium RBG_16_64_43 | reverse complement strand
TTCCCTATCAAGCGGCCGCCGCGGACCGTCAGCTTCATGCGCATGTTAGGTGGCGCTGAACCCCGCTCCCACCGTTCAGCGCAGGTTGATTACGTCAGTCGCCTTGAAGATCCTCGACCCGTCCAGCCCATCCCAGACAACCTTCGAGACACTGTTGACGTGCGCTCTGGCGCCGCTTGGTCTCGTGAGTGTGCCCTGCGCCGTGAACCCGAACGCATTCGCGTTCGCGTTGTCCCGCAGGAACACGAGGAGATCGTTATCGGTGTTCACGAGATCGACCAGTCCCGTGGCCAGGGGAGCGGTGTTGAGGAAGAGTGAGCAATCGAATGCCGTGAACGGCCACACTGAGGCGGTCACGGCGGCTCCCTGAATCAGGTCGATGAACCGACCGGCTTCCTGCGGTACGGTGATCTCCTGCAGCGAAACCACATCGAAGGCGACATTGCCTAGACAGAGCTGAACGACGTCGGTCCCATAGACGGCCGAGACTCCGCGCCGGTTGTCGGCGTGGAACACCGCGAACGTCGTCGCACTCCTGATGATGTTGGGTCCGGGACTCGCCGGGCCGTTGGTGAAATTGAACAATGGAGGGG
>MGOA01000015.1:3032-5363 GCA_001796965.1 Chloroflexi bacterium RBG_16_64_43 | reverse complement strand
CGCCGCGGCGACGGGGATCGAGAGTGTACGCATGATTGTAGCGCCTTTCTCACGGTGGATGGCCGGGCCATCTCCACCTGCGTATGGTCCGGAGGGTGCGCTTGCTGGGTGACCAGTCGGCTCACGTGAAGCCGCAGCGCTCGGTACCCGGTCGATGCCACCACTGCCCTGGGCGCCGAGCTTGAGCGGCCCTACCAACCGTTCGAGAGGGAGGGGACCTGTACAGCGGGCTATACGCTCGCACCATTGAGCTGACACCGAAGCTGAGAGATTCGGCGACCTCGGAGGTGCCAAGGGACGATGAATATGGCAGTGGTACCGGGACTCGCAAGGGTTGTTCTTCGCATCCAGTCGCCGGCTTCACGGCCTCTGGTCGATAGGAAAGCGCGGGCGCGACAGCCGGCCAAACCATCGGGGGGTCTGCCGGTGCGTCCTCCACCGAGCGCACGGGTCGGTCGGTTCGGTCGCCAGCCCAGCGCTGGCGCAGGATCGGCGCGGTGTGGATGTGGCGTCTTGCCGCGTCACAAGTTCCTCGTCATCCGCCAGCACACTACGTCACGAGCGCCACCTAACGGACCGCGCTTAAGCTGCGGCGCGCTGAAGACAAAGTAGTCATTCAATATCCTACGCGCGCCGCCAGCTTCAAGCGCTTGATGTTTCCAAGAAGTGCCCTCAAGGGGGTACCGTTTCGATGATCGGCCAAGATCACGAAACCGTCATCCCAGGAGGGCACTCCGATGTGGTACTCCGGCATCGACCAGCACAAGCAGTTCTGCGTGATCACAACGTATGGGCCCGAGGGGCCGCGCGTCAAACAGGCCCGCGTGGCGAGCACGTCACTCGAGCTGGCGCGGTACTTCGCGGAGTTCCCCGGACCACACAAGGCCGTCGTCGAATCCACCGGCGGCTGGTACTGGCTGGCCGACACGCTCGCTGGCCTGGGCGTGGAGCTGGTCCTGGCCCACGCGACCCGGGTGAAGGCGATCGCCGCGGCCAAGGTGAAGACCGACCAGGTCGACTCCGACACCCTGGCGCTGCTGCTCCGTGCTGACCTGATCCCGCTAGCCCACATGATCGCGCCCGCCCAGCGGGGTCCGCGCGACCTGATGCGCACCCGGCTGCGCCTGGTCGAGAAGAGCGTGAGCGCCCAGAACAGCCTCGATCGGTTGCTGGAGAAGTTCAACCTTACCAGCGTGACCGAGCTGGAGGCGTGCTACCAGCTCCAGGCCAGTTGCCACAGTGCCCAGATGGCGCTGCTCGAGACCCAGATCGCCACCCTGGAGCGCGCCCTATACCCGCACCTGATCCCCAACGCCGACGTCCAGCGGCTGCTGTGGATCCCGGGCCTCGGCAAGGTGAATGCCTTTTCCATCTATACCGAGATCGACGGCATCACCCGCTTCCCCTCGGCCCGGCAGTTCTACTCCTACTGTCGCCTGGTGCCCGGCGCGGACAACTCGGCCAGCCGCACCCGCCATCGCTCGGGCAGCAAGGCCGGCAACCGCTATCTCAAGCTCGCCTTCAGTCACGCGGGGATCCGGGCGGTGCAGTACAACCCGGAGATCCGCGCCTTCTTCAAGGCGAAGGCCCGCAAGAAGCCGATCCGTATCGCGCGCACCCTGGTGGCGCTGGAGCTGGCACGCATCGTCTACCACGTCCTCTCCACACAGGAGGACTTCAATGGGCAGTTCAAAGGTCGCGCCCTGAGTCATCGGAAGCACGCGAAGTGGCCACGCCGGGCAAGCCCACCCGCCTAACTGACTCGCCTCACGGAGGGTCACGCGCTTGATTGGGAAGCCCGGCGTTGTGCCAACGATGTATCTGGGACCGCCTCGGTGCGAGGCGACCGCTCGGCCTCAACGGCGTCGAGCGGGCAAGCCCATAATGGTGTTTGGCCGCCACCGCGTGTGGTCGCTCACCTGATACGACCGGCAGGCGCCGCTCGAGCGTACGGCAGAATGGAGACGGGAAGATTCAATAGGCAGCGGCGAGCGGCGCTCGCCGCCAAGGTCACCTACGCCCTCTTGACAGCGCACTTCTTAATGGTGTTAGGCTGCAGCGTCGGTGGCGCGTTCCTTAGACCGGTGTCCGAGCCTTCGGCGGTTGCGGCAACCGAGCAGGCTCCCGCTCTTGCACCATGCGCCGCTCCGTGAAATCAACGCGCTCCTCCAACTCAGCGATGCGGGCGCTCAGGTCCGCTTCGAGCTGCGCGTTTTCCTCGCGAACGGAATCGAGGAACTTGCTGAGGTCAGGCGCAGCACGAGCCCGCGCCCGGAGCCAGAGCCAAAACCCGGTCATCCCGGTCCCCGCCACGAGCACAAATGCGATAAC
>MGOA01000015.1:2482-2990 GCA_001796965.1 Chloroflexi bacterium RBG_16_64_43 | reverse complement strand
CCAAGAACCTGCGAGCGCTGCGGCCTAACGCATGTTGAGAGCGCGCCCCTTGCTGCTACCATGGAGGTGTCGAGTACCCATGGACATCAGCAAGGAGCGGCTCTCATGAGAAGGAGTACGAAGTATGTGGCGCTGGACGTGCATCAGGCAACCACGGTGGTGTCGGTGCGCGAGGAACGGGGCCGGGTGATAGCGCGGAGCGTGGTGCCGACCGAGGAGGCGGCGTTGCTCGAGTTCTTCCGGGGCATGCGCGGCTCGATCCACGTGGCCATGGAGGAAGGCACGCAGGCGCAGTGGTTGCACGAGTTGCTGGCGCCGCGGGTGGACCGCGTGGTCGTCTGTGATCGCCGGGGCCAGCCCCGGCACGGCAACAAGGGCGACCAGGTGGACGCCGATCAGCTGTCTGAGCAGTTGTGGCGGGGCGGGTTGCGGGCGGTCTACCACGGCAGCGGACGGTGGGCGGTGCTGAAGGAGTTGACCCGCACCTATCAGAATCTGGTGGACGATA
>MGOA01000015.1:2003-2396 GCA_001796965.1 Chloroflexi bacterium RBG_16_64_43 | reverse complement strand
CGGGCCGAGTGGCTGGCGCAGCTGCCCGAGCGTGGGGCCCGATTCCGGGCCGAGGCCCTCTATGCCGAGCTCGACGTGCTACGGGCGCTGCGTCCCAGGGCCAAGACGGCGATGGTTGCCGAGGCGCGGCGCGACCCAGCCTGGGGGGTGTTGCAGACGATTGCATTCTTCGGGCCGGTGCGCGTGGCGCTGCTGTTGGCCACGATGCAGACGCCCTGGCGGTTTCGGACCAAGCGGAATCTGTGGGCCTACGCCGGCCTGGCGGTGGTGAGCCGCTCCAGCGCCGACTACCAGCTGGTGGCCGGGCAGCCCGTGCGGCGCCGGCGGCCGCCGCTGACCCGCGGGCTGAACCAGAACCACAACCGGGTGCTCAAGGACGTCTTCAAGGGCGCG
>MGOA01000015.1:0-1959 GCA_001796965.1 Chloroflexi bacterium RBG_16_64_43 | reverse complement strand
CCAAGCCATGATCGCGCGCGGGGTGCGCGAGGAGCTGGCGCGCGTGACGCTGGCCCGCAAGCTGGCGGCGATCGCCCTGCGGCTGTGGAAGAAAGGAGAGCGCTACGATCCGGCGAAGTTGACGATGCAAGCGCAGTAACGGATCCACGAGGCGGCGGTGAGGTGCGGTCACTTCGCCGACGGCTCCGGCTCCGGGACCAGGGTGCGAGGGGCAGTCTCGAGCGATTCGTTCGCCCGGCCGGCAGTCAGCCGAGGCACTCGCCTAACTCCAGGCCCCCTCGCAGAACCCGAAGAAGCGTCAGGCCGGCTGCGCGCCGAGTCTCCGATAGAACCGTGGTTCGTCTGGTGCGAACCGAGCGCTTGCAACTCGTCCACGTCGGATCGGTAGCCGAAGCGAGGTGACCGATGCGGAAGCGAACGACTGCTCCGCGACAACCGAGGCACCGCAAGACCTCCTCAGCTCAACAGTCGGGGCTGATTGCTCAGGATAATGCCGCCCAGCGATCAGCGGGCCGGAGGTCCGTCCTTGACAATCACTCTCATAGAACGAATCGCGCTTAGTTGGGATGAAGCGGCTGGCCATCCACTGAACGTGGTGGCAGAATCGCCCCACAACCTTAGACGCGGTCAACAGCCGCAAACAGGGAGGGCCAGCCGCCATGGACAGTATAGGACTCGATCTGCACAAGCGGGAGAGCCAGCTGTGCATCCTGACGGAGGACGGGGAAGTCATCGAGCGTCGCATCGTCACGAGCTGGGAGCGGTTCACGGCCGTGCTGGGCGGGCGGCCGCGGGCGCGTATCCTGCTCGAAGCCTCAACCGAGAGCGAGTGGGTGGCCCGGCATCTGGAGGCGCTGGGGCACGAGGTGATCGTGGCCGATCCCAACTTCGCCCCGATGTACGCCACGCGGCGCCGCGGGGTGAAGACCGATCGGCGGGATGCGCGCACCTTGGCCGAGGCCTGCCGGCTCGGGGCCTATCGCCCGATCCACCGCGCCTCGGCGGCGCAGCGCCACGTGCGGGCGCAGCTGGCCGTGCGCGACGCGCTGATCCGCACGCGGACGCGGTACGTGAGCGTCGTGAAGGCCCTGGTGCGCCGGGATGGCCTGCGGCTGCCGCCGGGCGACCCCGTGCACACCGAGGCGAAGCTGGCTGCGCTGGCCCTGCCCGCGCCCCTCGCGGCCGAGCTCGCGCCGTTGCGCGTGGTGCTCGAGCCGCTCAATGGCGAGATCGCCACCGCCGATGACCAACTCGCCGCCGTGGCGGCAGCGGATCCGCGCGTGGCGCGACTGCGCACGGCCCCGGGGATCGGCCCCGTGACGGCCGTCGCCTTCGTCGCGACACTCGATATCGTGACCCGGTTCGCGAGCGCGCATCAACTGGAAGCCTATCTCGGCCTGACGCCGCGGGAGTACAGCTCCGGGGAGCGGCAGCAGCGCGGCCGGATCAGTAAGACGGGCAGCCCGCGGATGCGCGCGCTGCTGGTCGAGGCGGCGTGGCGCGTGCTGCGCTCGCCCCAGGCGGGCGCCGCGCCGCTGCGGGCGTGGGCCGAGCGGATCGCACTCCGCCGCGGGCGCAGTGTGGCGGCCGTGGCGCTGGCGCGGCGGCTCGCCGGCATCCTGTACGCGATGTGGCGCGACGGGGCCGACTATCGCGCGCCGCGGCCCGCCGCAGTCGCGGTGGCGTAGACGTCAGCTAGGTGGCCCGAAGAGTGTGACCGACATGGGCGGTGAGCGCGTCGCAGCTTATGGCCGCTGGTGAGGCCGTCGCTTAGTTGGCGCCGCCGCTCTCGGATCCCCCTCTGCGCCGACGAGCATCGCTCGTCACCTGAGAGCGCGTACAGAAGGCTGAGCGGCACCTCGAGGGCACCGGCTGCACCGGGCCGCACGTGGCCCGACAATAGATGAAAGAGAAAACCCGACCGAGAGGCCGGGCTTGACGGGGTGCGCCGCTTCATAG
>MGOA01000014.1:1734-5484 GCA_001796965.1 Chloroflexi bacterium RBG_16_64_43 | reverse complement strand
TTCGAGAGGCCGGTGGTGCCGCCGGTGTACATGAGCACGGCCGTGTCGTCCAGGCTGATTGGCACCGGCTTCGGCTTTTTTGATGCGCGGCCCATGAGGTCCATGAACCACGATGCCTCCAATTCGCCCTTCAAGCTGAGACGGTGGCCGCGCTTCTTCTCCAAGAGCAGCGTGAAGATCAGGCGCAGCAGCGGCGGGAAGTAATCCTTGATGCGCGCAACGACGATGTGCTTCAGCGCGGTCTCGCCTCGGATCTGGCGAAGGATGGGGTAAGTGGAGCTGAGCGTGACGATAGCCATGGCGCCCGAATCGCGCAGTTGGTGGCGCAACTCGCGGGCTGTGTAGATTGGGTTGCACGGGACAACAACGGCGCCAGCGCGCAAAGCGCCATAGAAGGTGATGACGAATTGCGGGCAGTTGGGAAGATGCACCGCCACGCGGTCGCCTTTGCGCACGCCGAGCTCCTCCAACGCCGCCGCGAAGCGATCGACCGCGGCGTCATGCTCGCGGTAGGTGATGCGCCGGCCCTTGAAGAGCATCGCCGCAACGTCCGGGCAGCGGCGCGCCGTCTCGGCCAAGGCCTGCGGTAGCGTCGTCTGAGGATATTCGAGATGAGGCGAAACGTGGCTTTCGTAGAAGCGGAGCCAGGGCTGGGATTCGGTCATGGATGCCTCCCTAGCGGTACCGGTCACCGAAGGCCGGGCCGCGGATGTCCGCGACCCGGCGAGGCTCCGCTGCTCACGGGAACTGGTGAAGGATCAGCGGCAGGAACAGGCTGCGCACGGTGGCGGTGAAGTCCAACGCCAGCTCGGAGGTGTTGCCGAGCGAGTCGGTCGCGGTTGCTGTGAGGTGAGAGTATGCCAGGCTAGGGAGCGTCAGCGCCCATGCACCGCCCGCGCTGGCGAGCGTTGTTCCAAGGTACCGCTCGGCGCCAATATAGGCTGTGTTGGCGCCGAACACTTCGACCGTACAGCTAGCGCATGCCGTCCCGGCGATCTCGACCGAGCCAAGGGTTGTGGAGGAGATGAGTGGCGGGTCGATCCCGTTGTTGGCACTCGCGTTAAGATAGATCTCATCCAATCCATTGGCGAAGATGCGGTTGCGAGTGATGGTGATGGCATTTGATGTGGCTGAGCTTATGCTGACGCCATCCCAGAGGTTGTTGGTGATGACGTTGTCGGGGCCGACTGTATGCCCAGAGGCCGAATCCGCAAAATACACTCCGTGGCGCGCGTTCGGGAGGGAGTGGGTCGAGGTGCGATCACTTCCAATCCAATTGCCGCGGATTGTGACGGTTGTGGTCGTGTCCTCCCTAATATCGACCCCGCTGCCATCATTGCCCGAGATGACGTTGCCTTCTGCGAGCAAGTCGCCCCCGATAACGACGTTCGACGCGCCGCTGCTGGCCCCGACCCCCCCGGAGCCGTTCGGCATGGTAGCCAGCCCGGTCACGTCCACGCCAACCAGATTGCCGGCCACGGTCACGTTGGAGACATCGGTTCCAGAGATAGTGACGCCGAAATTCACGTTGCCCGAAATCACATTGCCGGCACCGGCGGAGTCTCCACCGATGGTCGTGTTGTCGCCCCCATAGACTTCGATGCCATGCATCCCATTTGGAACCGCGACCGTCCCTGTGGCGTCGGTGCCGATGAGATTGCCGAGGATGGAATTGTCATCCGTGCCTGAGTCGTCGATACGCAGACCACTGGCACCGTTGCCCGAGATGACATTGCCCTCAGCCGTCGCCGTGCCACCTATGGTGTTGGCGTGGGCGCCGTTCTCTATCGCAACTCCCCGGGACGTGTTCGGGTTCGGGATCACGCCGTCGTACTTGAGACCGATATAGTTGCCGGTGACCACGTTCATGGTAGCGAGCGAGCCGGTGATGTAGACACCGTGGTCCAAGTTCCCGGAGATCACATTACGCTCGCCCACGGTGTCCCCGCCGATAGTATTGGATGCCGAGTCGGTGATACACACGCCGCTGTCGCCGTTGGGTATCGCAAGACCGCCGATGATGTTGAGGCCGATGTAGTTGCCCGAGACCGTGTTGCTGGCCGTGGGCTGGGCCACCCCGTAGATCATGACCCCGCACAACATGTTCCCGGAGATGACATTGCGTTCGGTGGTCGTGTCGCCGCCGACCGTGTTTCCTGTTGCCCCGCCGTAGATGCGCACGCCATGCATCTCATTGGGGATGGCGGCGGAGGCCGCGCCATTGGTGCCGATGCGATTGCCGGACACGGTGTTCCCCGTTGTACCGGCGGCGTGAATCTCGATGCCGGACCAGTAGTTGCCTGAGATCACATTGCGCTCCGACGGTTCATCCCCGCCGATCACGTTGTCGGACGCGCCGCGCCCAATGTAGATACCGTTCAAGCTGTTGTTGAAGGGGGATGTGGTCGCGTTCCAGTTGACCCCCAGATGGTTGCCTTGGACGATGTTGTCGTCGGCGGTAGCCCACAACGAGCCATCGATGACGATGGCATTGGAGGGAAACCCGTAGATCGAGAGCCCCTCAATTGTGCTTCCGGAGGAGGCCAGGATCAGTCCAGCATTGGCCTGGGATATGGGCAGCGAACTGCCGTTTAGCTCAATCATCAGTTGGGCGACCCCGCCCTCTGTCGCCACGCTCGCGCCGGGCTGCGAGTAACCATCGATGTGGACCGGATCATCGATCCTTGGCAGGCGCGCACCAATTAGCGAAATGGTCTGGAAACTGCCACCGGAAATATCGAATTCGATGACGTCTTTGTAGCCCAAGTGAGCATTAGCCGCATCCAGCGCTTCTCTGAGCGTGCATTGGTCAAATGGCGGTTCCCCGCAGCCGTCAGCGTCGTTGTCGAGCGCCGTTGTGACAGTGTAGGTGGATGGAATGTCGGGCAGCGAGCGCAACGCGAGCGAGCCGAGCACGGCGATGGCCAAGACGAGGTGAGCGAGCGACTTCATTGTGCATCCTCCAAGAGGGTCAGTTGGGGCGCTGGGTCGGGCAAAGGAGAAACCGCACGGGAAGAACCGGGGAGACGACGAGGGCTAGCCCCCGCTTGGTCACGGCCAAAGCGCGATTGAACGCGTGTGTGGGTGGTGTCGGACAGAATGTGTAGGCGATCCACCTGGTGCTTGCGGCGCGGGATGTGCGATCGGCAAAGCATGGCAGGCACCCTAAGAGAACCGCAGGGAAAGGGGACGGACTTTCTGTGCCTAGTATATGCAACTCGGCCCAGAGCGCAACGTGTGCCGGGCGAGATCGGGCGCGGTGGAACCTGCGCACGGAAGTCAAGGTCCCGCCTGCGCCCGGGCGTGTGCCCGGCCTTGGCCTTGCATGCGGTATGAGGCGGGCCAGACCCGTTCGCGGTGGGAGACGAGACTCGCAGTCTCCCAAGGGGCGGATGGTGCAGCGAGCCAGTCAGCGCTTGGTCGGCCAACTTGCGCGCAGGGCTGGTCGCGGATATTCTTTTCGGTTGCGGCGTCAACCCGTGAGAGGAGGAAAGATGAAGCCCAAGATCCTTGACCTGCGCAAGAAGTACAAAGAGCTCTATTCACCTCCTGCGAAGAAAGTGGTGGAAGTGAAGGTTCCACGCCTCAAGTTCATCATGCTCGATGGGGAGATCGAACCAGGCAAGACGCCCACCGTTTCCGGGAGCTTCGGCCAGGCGATGATGGCGATGTATGGCGTGGCCTATACGCTCAAATTCACCTCGAAGCTTCGCGAGCGCAACCCGACCGACTACCCGGTGATGGCCATGG
>MGOA01000014.1:0-1725 GCA_001796965.1 Chloroflexi bacterium RBG_16_64_43 | reverse complement strand
AAGTGGAGCTTCGAGTCGAAGGAGCCGTGGAGCTACACGCTGCTGATGATGCTGCCGGCGCACATCACTCCAGCCATGTTCCGCCAGGCCGTGCAACAGGTGCTGGCCAAACGAGGCGAGAACCCGGCTCTGGCCAAGGTCCGGCTGGAATCGTTCGCCGAAGGACGCTGCATCCAAATCATGCACATCGGCCCGTATGCCGATGAGCCTCGGACGCTGGCGGTCATGGATGAGTACATGCGCACGCATGGGCTGCGCTTTCGCGGCAAGCACCACGAGATCTACATGGGCGATCCGCGGCGCTCGAAGCCGGAAAAGTTGAAGACCGTCTTGCGGCATGCGGTCGAACGCGATGTGTGAGCCTTGGGGGGACAACCTATCCCTAAGCCTCTTGAGCGCGGTGTCCCCGCCCAAGGCCATCTGACACGACGAGCAGCTGCTCTTGATCGTTATTGGCGCGTGGGAGTCGGTTGGGTCCGGCCGCATGGGAAGCGCCGAACTTGAGAAACGCGTTGCCCCCGCCTTGAGCACGTGGGGACGACGTTCTCCTTGCAGGGCAAGCCCGAGTCGCCGCCTTCAAGGGGAAGATGTGGCACTGTGATTGGGTGGCGATCCGGGAGCTTGCGTAGCCGTTCCGTTGTGCTACGGGTTTCGTTCTACGGGTGGGCGACGGGCCGGGTCGCGGCCCGTCGCCCACGAACAAGGAGGGGAACCCTACGCCGCGAAGTACTCGGCGGCGGAATCTTGGAGTAGTACGATCAAACCGTAGACCCCCAGGATCGTCCCCAGCGGGAAGCACAGCACGCTGAGCCCGGAAATCACGATTGAAAGGATGCGCCCCCACGTCTTGCGGGCGAGGAGCCCCGCGCCGGCAACGATTCCCGGCAGACCGAGCACGGTCAGGAGGCCGCCCATGCTTGCGGCGACGATGCCTAGCACCTTTTCAGCCATCACATCGCCCACTGCCGTGCCGATGCCCACCAGGAGGGTTGCCAAAACAGCGGCCATCAACAGATAGATGAGGTTGGACCCGATGAGCAGCCAGCCGAGAACTGGAACATGAATCTCGAGTTGGGACTTGGTGAAGGTGTTCATGTGTGTCTGTCCTTATCTTGGATATGCCCGAATGGCCGTGCACAATCGTACATACGCATCGAAGGGCGCCCGGTTGCGTCGGATGGCTGCGATCCGAGATCTTGGGCCGTGAGCCGCCGTTTGAGGTCCCCCTGGCTCTATGTGGAAGCATAGGCCAGCCTGCGAAGAACCGCGAGGCGGTTTTGGGGGATTGGCGCATCCTCCTTTTGTAGGATTCGAGATGGGGCCTACGTACCAGGGCGGGGGGCGATTCGGCCGGGAAACGCGCCTTGCTGTGCGGCTAGGGAACAAGAACCGGCCCGGATGCGGACTTCCGGGCCGGTCCGATTGTGGCAGAGTGCCTTTAACCGAGGGTCTGTGGTTGCCGATGCGGCGCCTCAGCCGCCGCTTTCGAATACCACCTCGGCGCTCATCCCCGCGCGCAAGCCCTGCGGCTGCGTGTCCAGGTCAATAACGGTCTTGTAGACAACATCGCCTCCTAGTGTGGTGGCGCCTGGGGCAATCGCGGCTACACGTCCGTCAACTTCCTCGCCCAGCGCCTCGAAGTAGACGCGGACTGCTTGCCCAACTTTCACCTTGGTTACATCGAGTTCGCTGAGATCGGTCGTCTCCACGTGTAATCGGGTGAGG
>MGOA01000013.1 GCA_001796965.1 Chloroflexi bacterium RBG_16_64_43 | reverse complement strand
TCGACCTCAACCACGCGGCGCCTGATGACAGCCTGCTCGAGGTGGCCATGGAGGAGACGCGCCGCGCGGTGCAGAATGTGCTCACTGGCACGCGTTCGGTGGACCTGACGCCAGCCTCGGCGTATATCCGCCGCCTGCAACACCAGCAAGCCCGCCAGTCCAATCTGCTCTCCCAATCCTACGGCAAGGAACCGCACCGGCGGGTGCGCATCTTCCGGGATTAGGCCATGAATCTCTTCATCACGCTCGAAGGCCCTGAAGGCAGCGGCAAATCGACTCAGGCGCCGCGGTTGGCGGAGTACCTGCGGCAAAAGGGCTGGCAGGTCTTGCTCACGCGCGAGCCCGGCGGGACGTTCATCGGCGACCAGATTCGCAGGGTGCTCCACGACCTGGGCAATACCTCGATGCACCCGCGCACCGAATTGCTGCTCTACTCGGCCTCGCGCGCGCAAATTGTCAATGAGGTCATCCGCGGACACCTGGCCTCGGGAGGCACGGTGGTCTGCGATCGCTACGCGGATTCGTCGCTGGCCTATCAGGGATACGGACAGGGTTTGCCGCTTGAGGACTTACAAGCCATCACCGAGTTCGCAACCGGCGGCCTGAAACCCGACCTGACGTTGCTGCTCGACTTGCCCGTGGCCATCGGCCTGGCGCGGCGGCGCGGCACCAATGAGTGGAATCGCCTGGACGCCTACCAGATCGAGTTTCACGAACGCGTTCGGGCGGGATACGCGCAAATGGTGATGGCCGAGCCCAAGCGCTGGGTGGTAGTCGATGCCAGCCTGGAGGCCGAGGCGGTGTGGCAGCAAATGCGCGAGCGGCTGGAGGTCTGGCTCACGTCGCGCTAGAAGTCGTCGTCGTCGCTGCCGCCGTCGCCGCCTAGCGCGGGGATGGAGTTCTCCACCTCGTCCGGGCTTTCGCCCGCCTCCAGCCGGTCGACGGCATCATCGAACTCAGGCCCCATTTCTTCGCCTGTCTCTTGGGACATGCGTCGCATCATGCGCGCCATCGATTGGGGATCGTTCTCATCCACGTCGCCCCACGAAGACGGGTCGGAGAGCGTCTCAAGGCGTGACTCTTCCGAGCGGGCCATGCGCACCCGGCCGATCTTGCGGCGCAGTTGGGCGCCGCCGCAGTGCGGACAGGCGGGGGCCGCGCTTTCGTATTCAGCGATGGTCAGGTAGAACGAAACCACGCGCTTACAGTCCATACAGCGAAACTCGTACTCGGGCATGCGCAGCCTCTCACAGCGCGTTCCACGAACGCAATGTCCTGAGTTATCATTATAACGACCCGCGCCAGGCGGCGCCCGAGAGGAGACCACGTGCCAGACGATCCGTACGCTCGCCCGCGCTATCCACTGCTCATCGTGCTCTCCGGCCCATCGGGCGTCGGCAAAGACAGCGTCATCCGCGAGATGAAATCGCGCGGATTGCCGCTGCATTTCGTGGTCACGGCCACCACTCGCCCGCCGCGCGAGGAGGAGGTTGAAGGACGGGATTATCTGTTCATCTCCAAAGAGCACTTCGCCGAGATGATCGACCAGGGCGAGCTGCTCGAGTATGCCGTCGTGTACAGCGACTACAAGGGCATTCCTAAGAGTCAGGTTCGCCAGGCCCTGGCCAGCGGCCACGACGTGATCATGCGGGTGGACGTCCAGGGGGCGGCCACGGTGCGCCGCCTATGCCCGCAGGCGTTGCTCATCTTCCTCACCACGCGCAACGAGGAGGAACTCGAGGCTCGCCTCAATGCCCGTCGCACCGAATCGCCGGAAGAGCTCAAGCTGCGCATTGCCACGGCCCGCCAGGAGATGCAGCGTCTTGGTGAATTCGATTATGTGGTGGTCAACCCCGACCATCGCCTGAACGAGGCGGTCGCTAGCATCCTGGCCATCCTCGAAGCCGAGCATTCACGGGTAGACCAGCGTCAGGTAAGGCTGTGATCGAATCGCCTTCCGGGCTGCCTCCGGCCGCGCCGTCCATCCATGCCGCGCCGCGGCGCAGGGCCCGCCGATCATTGGTGACCTACACGCTCCTGGCCCTGACGGTCCTGGTCTTCCTACTGCAGACCTTATCCTCATCATTGCTGGGCACCGACCTGCCACTGGCGTGGGGTGCCAAGATTAATGCGCTCATCAGCCAGGGCGAGGTGTGGCGATTGGTCACTCCCCTCCTGCTACACGCCAGCCTGCTGCACGTCGGATTCAACTTGTACGCGCTGTACGTCCTTGGCCCGCAAGCCGAGGCACTCTTCGGTCACTGGCGCTTCCTCGCCGTGTACCTCGTCGCCGGCATGGGTGGAATCCTGGCGAGTTTCCTGATGACCGCTGAAGCTTCGGTGGGGGCATCCAGCGCGATCTTCGGCCTGGTCGGTGCGTTATTGGTGTTCTTCTACCGCCACCGGCACGCACTGGGTGAGTTCGGCCGGCGCGGGCTCCTCAACCTGCTTTTCGTGGCGGGCATCAATCTGGTGCTCGGTCTTTCACCAGGTATTGACAACTGGGGTCACCTGGGGGGCCTGGTGGCCGGTGGGTGTCTGGCCCTCGTGCTCGGGCCAGATCTGCGTGTCGAGCGGGTCGAGGTGAGCGGCGAGACGATCGTGAATGACCGGCGGGCTTTCCGCCGCACCTGGCCATGGGCCCTCCTGCTCGCTTTGGCCTTGCTCGCCGCGGCGCTCTTCATCCGTCCAAGCAGCTGAGGAACCAGCACATACCCGTGAACAACGGAGGCGGTATGTCCGTTCCACCGCAAACGTCCTCGCCTGAGGACTTTCGCTTCTATCACCCGATCGAGATCCGTTACGGGGATATCGACGCGCAGGGTCACGTCAATAATGCCTGCTACTTCACATACATGGAGCAGACGCGTGTCCGCTATATCGGTTCGCTTGGATTGTGGGACCGGCGCGCGTTCGATTCAATCGGCATCATCCTGGCCGAGACCTGCTGCACCTTTCTGGCACCAATTGAGTTGACTGATTCTATACGTGTCGGTGTGCGCACGACGCATTTGGGCACCAAGAGCCTGACCACTGAGTACCGCTTCGAAGGGGAAGCTGGCAAGCGGCTGATGGCCACCGGGCGGGCGGTGCTCGTCGCGTACGACTATCACCAGCAGCAGTCGATTCCCATTCCACCCGCCTGGCGCGATGCGCTGGCACGCTTCGAGGGACTCCAGCCGTAGCCGCCGGAGGGCAAGCCCCTCCCGCGTGCGAGGCGGTATGCGATGAAGATAGATGTGGTGCTCCCGCCCGATTTCCCGCAGCGCGTCCCGGCGGCAGCGCGCGCCGCCGAGGCGCTCGGCTTTGACGGGGTATGGACCAACGAAACTCAGCACGATCCGTTTCTGCCGCTCACCCTGGTTGCGGAACACACCCAGCGGGTGGATTTTGGGACGGCCATCGCCGTAAGCTTCGCCCGCTCGCCGACCACGCTTGCCCACACTGCATGGGATCTCGCGGCCCAATCGGGCGGGCGTTTCATCCTCGGCCTGGGCACTCAGGTGCGGGCACACATCGTGCGCCGCTTCGGCATGCAATGGCCCGAGTCGGTCGCAGGTTTGCTGCGCGAGCAGATCGGGGCACTGCGCGCTATTTGGAATACGTGGGCGACCGGCGAGCCGCTCAACTTCCGCGGCCAACATCTACGTCTGACGCTGATGACTCCCTTCTTCACCCCGCCACCGATGCCCCACACGGGAATCCCGGTTTTCATCGCGGGGGTCAACGAAGCACTATGCCATCTGGCGGGAGAGGTGGCCGATGGCTTCTTTGTCCATCCGCTGCACACGGTGCGCTATCTGCGTGAGGTGCTGCACCCGGCCCTCGCGCTCGGCCGTGAACGGGCAGGGCGGAACGCCTCGCAGCTGCAGGTGGTGGTGACCGCCTTGGCCCACACCTCGGCCGAAGAGAAGGCGTTTGTGCGGCAGCAGATTGCCTTCTACGCCTCCACCCGTTCGTATCGGCCGGTGATGGCCCTGCACGGCTGGGGCGAGGTCGCCGACCGCCTCACCCACCTGGCTCCGCGCGGCGCCTGGGCCGAGATGGGCGAACTCATCTCGGATGAGATGGTTTCCGCGTTCAGTGTAGAGAGCACGCCTGAGGAGCTGGGTGCCGCCCTCGCCGAGCGCTACGCCGGAACGGCCGACCGCTTGATGCTCTACCTGCCTTTCTCGCCCGACGGAGAGAGCCGCTTCTGGTCCCAACTCGTGAGCAGCGTACGAGGCAGGCCTGGTGGATAGCTTGCCGCTCCGCGATGAGCTACTGATTGTCGACTCCCACGAGGACCTGGCCTGGAATGCGCTGACTTTCGGGCGCGAATACATGCGTTCGGTGGCCGAGACCCGCTCGCTGGAAGCCGGAAGCGAGACGCCGGCGCGGAACGGCAACACGCTGCTGGGATATCCGGAGTGGGTCCGCGGCCGAGTGGCGGTGATATTCGCCACATTGTTTGCCATGCCGGAGCGTTGGAAGACGGGCCCGTGGGAGCCCGCCTACACCGCGCCGGCCGAAGCGCGGGCCATGTACAGCGCGCAGATGGACCACTACCATCATTGGGTCGACAAGCATCCTGAGCAGCTTCAGATGATCGGTGGGCTTTCGGACTTAGAGCACGTGCTTGCGACATGGCGACCGGAGGAGACCCGCACCCCGACCATCGGCCTATTGCCGCTCATGGAGGGTGCCGAAGCTATTACGAAGCCCTCCGAAGTGGAAGAATGGGTGAGGCGCGGCGTGCGTGCCATCGGCCCGGCTTGGGCTTCGAATGCTTACTGCGGTGGAACGGCCGAGCCCGGCGGCCTGACCAAGCTCGGACAGGAATTGCTCGAGGAAATGGAGCCCTTTGGCATAATTCTCGATCTCAGCCACATGGATGAGGCGGCCGCTTTGCCCGCGCTTGACCTTTACGGCGGAGTAGTTATGGCTTCTCACAGCAACGCACGCCGACTTGTGCCTGAGCACCCCAAGCCCAACCGCCACTTGAGTGATGAGACCATCACCCGCCTGGCGGAGCGCCAGGCAGTGATTGGTATCGTCCCGTACAACCCATTCTTACGCGGGGATTGGACTCCCGCCTTGGGCAAGTCAGCCGTCTCGATCGAGCGCGTGCTCGATCAGATCGATCATGTCTGCCAGGTGGTTGGCAACGCAGCCCACGTCGGGCTCGGATCGGACTTCGATGGTGGTCCAAGCTTGGAGAAAGTACCGGCCGAGATCGGCACGATCGCCGACTTGCAGCTCCTGCGCGCCGGGCTGGAGCAACGTGGCTATAGCCTGCATGAGGTGCGAGGTATCTTTGGCGGGAACTGGTTGAATCTGCTGCGCCGCGCACTGCGCTAGCCGCGCGGCTCGCCGACGGGGAAAGAATGAGTCATAATGAAGCCCGCCGTCCGCCCCGCGCTCAAACGGGCCCGGCGCAAGGAGAGTCGCGTGGCTGTGAGTGAGGCACGCCGCCGGAACTGGACCCGCCGACTGGTGCTCGTAGACCTCCTCGGCTTGCTTCTATTCCTCCTCGGCTTCAATCCAGCGACGTTCGGTCTGGACCGCAGCCGAGTGATCGGCTACGTTCAGGCAATCGTCTTCTTGCTCGGGTTGGGCCTGATTGTTCTGGTCTCCTACGTTGTCGCGAACCTGCAGCGGCGCAATGGGGATGCTCTCAGTTTGGTCCAGGACATCGGCGGCCGCTTGATGGCGACCGGCTATGTGCTGGCGGCCTTTTCAAGCGTGGCAGACCTAATCGGCTTGGGCAGCGAGCCCTTGCCACGCCCGCCGAATTTCGGGGTGCTGCAATCGGGCGGCTTGCTGGTGGGCGTGTTGCTCACCCTGATCGGGCTTTCCATGTTCTATCCGCGGCGCCGTCCGCCGCCATCGCCCGACGCACCGACCCAGCCCGTCGGCTGACGAGCTCGCCCCCGGCTATGCTCTCCGCTCTCGACAGATACCATCTCGGCATGCGCGATGAGCAGTCCCCATCCATCTCGCGCGTCACGTTGCATGATACCCGTAAGGTATAATCGCCGCGCACTCCTTTGAACGAAATTGGCGAACATCGGTGGCGGCCGCAGGGCCGCCTCCTCATCCTGGAGGAGAACGTGGCAGACAGCCAACCGACGCACCTGGTCGCCGTTATCGGCGCGGGCCCTGCCGGCTTGTTCGCCGCGCGCGAGCTGGCGCTCAACAATGTGCGCGTCGTGGTCTTCAATCGCGACATCAAGCCGGGCGGCCTGGCGGAGTATGGTATCTATCCTGACAAGCACCGTATGAAGGAGGGTCTGCGCGCGCAGTTCCGCCAGATCCTGGCCATGCCGCTCATCGATTATGTCGGCCATCTCACCGTGGGCGCTCAGGCCGATCTGAGCCTGGAGGCGCTGCGTGCCCTTGGCTTCAGCGCGATCCTGGTGAGCGTGGGCGCGCAGGGGACCAAGAAACTCGGCCTGCCGGGTGAAGAAGCGCGCGGCGTGTTCCACGCCAAAGACTTGGTCTATCACTACAACCGACTGCCGCCCTTCAGTTCGCGTGAGTTCGACGTGGGGCAGCGGGTGGGTGTGGTGGGCGCCGGCAACGTGATGGCCGACATCATGAACTGGCTGGTGCGCAAGCGCCAAGTGGCCGAAGCGGTCGCCATCGTGCGCCGCGGCCCGGCGGAAGTCAAATTCGACCGCAAGGAATTCGAGCCGATCGTGGCCAACCTCGATCAGTCCGCGCTTTCGGCCGAGATGGCGCGTGTGGCGCCGATGATGCGGGCGATCGGCCAGGACCCCGAACAGGCTCATGCCTTTTTGCTCGCGGCGCTGCCCAAAGCCCAGGCCCCGGTTTCCTCGACGCGCATGCGCTTTGAATTCCTTTCATCGCCCAGCGCAATCCTGGCCGATGACTCAGGGCGCATGACGGGCGTCAGGGTGGACGACACGACGCTGGTCCGTTCCGGCAGCGACACGAAGGCCAAGAGCCTGGGTACATCGCGTGTAATCCCCCTCGACTCCATCGTGTTCGCAATCGGCGACAAGGTGGACGAGGCTTTCGGGCTCCCGGTGCAAGGTACCTCTTTTGTTAAGGCAACCGCCCCGCGCT
>MGOA01000012.1 GCA_001796965.1 Chloroflexi bacterium RBG_16_64_43 | reverse complement strand
CCGCCATGGACCGCTTGACCGACCCGGCCGGCTTTGCCATGGGTGCACGGCGCATCACGATCTCCACCGTCGGGATCGTGCCCGCCATCCGGCGCTTCGCCGATGAGCACCGGCAAATCAACCTGGCCGTGTCGCTGCATGCGGCCACCGATGAGCTGCGGTCCCGGCTAATGCCCATCAACCGCCGCTATCCGCTCGACCTGCTATTCGACGCGTGCCGCTACTACGTGAGCGCCACCCGCCGGCGTCTGAGTTTCGAGTGGGCGCTAATCGCGGGTGTGAACGACACGCCCGAGCAGGCCAGGACGCTGGCCGAGCGCTGCCGCGGGTTGTTGTGCCACGTCAACCTGATCCCGCTCAACCCCACCCGCGGCTACGACGGCCAGGCCACGTCGCGGGATGCCGCCGAAGCGTTCCGCGCTGTACTCGATACGCATGGCGTGCCGTGTACGGTGCGCGTCCGGCGCGGTATCGAAATCGAAGCCGGATGCGGGCAGCTGGCATCGCAACGGGTGGCTGCCACGAACGCAACCCCCGGCCCATAGGTGTTGCTGGCGGTACGGGTGCGACGCCTGGCGCAACGGCCCTCGCCCATTGTGATAGTAGTCAAATGCCACCTGCGGTGCTAGACTAGCAGGCGAGCATGCCTCTCGCCGACATCCCATGAATCCGACTCTCGCATTCATCTTCTTCGTCTATGGGCTGGCCTTTTTCAGTATGGGTCTGCTCATCATTCTGGAAGTCAGCCGCGGCCCAGAGGCGCGTCTGCGACACGCGCTTCGCCCGCTGGCCGGCTTCGGTCTGATACATGCAGCCCACGAATGGCTCGACATGTTCAAGGTCATGGGCCACCTGCCCGGCCAAAGCTACGCCTTGCTGGCATGGGAGACCCTGCGCCTCGCGCTTTTGGCCTTCTCGTTCATCTCGCTGGGCGCGTTTGGCGCCTCGCTGCTCTCGCCCAGCGACCGGATACGCCGCCTAAGCCTGCTCATTCCGCTCCTCATGACTGCGGTGTGGGGCTTCGGCGTGCTGTACTTCCGCGGGCAGTTTGGCGGCGAGCAAGACCTGTGGGCAGTGGCGGAGGTTTGGACGCGATATGTTCTCGGCATTCCTGCAGCGTTGCTGGCCTCGGCCGGCCTGATCGCTCAACAGCGCAACTTCCGTCAAGCAGGGATGGCCCAGTTTGGGCGCGACAGCCTGTGGGCCGCCGTAGCCTTCGCCTGGTACGGCGCCGTCGGGCAGCTCTTTACGCTCGGCAGCCCACTGCCCCCTTCCAACGTGATCAACGCCGCCCTCTTCCAGCAGCTCTTTGGCATTCCAATCCAACTCTTTCGCGCATTCACCGCAGCGGTGGCCTCCTTCTTCGTCATCCGCTTCCTGAGGTCGTTTGAGGTGGAGACCCAGCGCCAGATCGCGGTGCTGCAGTCCGCCCGCCTTGAAGAATCGCAGCGGCGCGAGGCCCTGCGCGGGGATCTCTTGCGTCGGGTGGTTGAAGCTCAGGAGGCCGAACGGCAGCGGATTGCCCGCGACCTGCACGATGAGACCGGCCAAGCGCTCACGGCGATCGGCTTGGGTTTGCGCGGGGTGGCCACGGCCGTCCACGGAAACCCTCAGAAGGCCGAGAACAACCTGCGTCAGCTCGAGGGGCTGGTGGATCGCGCCCTCGACGAATTGCAGCGGCTGATTGCAGACCTGCGGCCGTCGCACCTCGACGATTTGGGCTTACCAGCCGCGCTGCGTTGGTATGCGGCCGAAATCCACAAGCGAGCGAACCTGCCGGTCCATCTTGAGATCCGCGGTGAGGGCCAGGAATTGCCGCAGCCGGTGAACCTGGTGTTGTTTCGCGTGGCGCAAGAGGCGCTCACCAATGTGGTGCGTCACGCCCGCGCTCGGCATGTCTGGGTGCGGGTGCGCCTCTCGGAGCGCGAGGCGCGCCTGGAGGTGGAGGACGACGGGGTCGGGTTCGAGGTGGACCAGGCCTCGCGACCCGATCGCCCGGCGTGGGGCATGCTCGGGATGCGCGAGCGCACGTCGCTCCTGGGTGGAAATCTCGACCTGCGCTCCAGCCCGGGACGAGGCACGACGGTTTCTGTGAGCATCCCGTATCGTGATGAGAAACGAGGGGCCGATGGCGATTCGCCTGCTGCTCATTGATGACCACGCCGTAGTGCGCACCGGGCTGCGCATGCTGCTCGAGACGGAAGCCGACATCGAGATTGCCGGTGAGGCCGGCACGGCGGCCGAGGGCCTGGCGGCGGCGGCCGCGCTTGCGCCGGACGTGGTGCTGATGGATATCGGCCTGCCGGACCGGTCCGGGATCGAGGCGGCTCGCGAGATCAAGGCGCGTGCGCCATCTACGGCCGTGGTGGCGTTGACCATCCACGAGGATGAGGAGTACTTCTTCAAGATGCTCGAGGCAGGCGCCAGCGGATACGTGCCAAAGCGCGCCGCGCCGGAGGAGTTGGTGACCGCGATCCGCGCTGCGGCGCGCGGCGAAGTCTACCTCTACCCCTCGCTGGCCAAGTTGCTGGTCAAAGATTACATCGCCCAAGAACCCTCGGGCGCCGCTGCGCGAACACTGGATGGTTTGACCGCTCGAGAACAAGAAGTGCTCGAGCTCCTAGCCGAGGGCGCGGGTAATCCGGAAATCGCCGATCGACTACACATCAGCCCCAAGACCGTCGCCCGTCATCGCGAGAACATCATGGGCAAGCTCAACCTGCACTCACGCTCCGAACTCGTCAAGTACGCCATTCGCAAGGGCATCATCCAGGCGTAGCACCTCCTTCCAGCCCCCCGGCCCGGCCTGAAGGCCGGGCCTTTTTTGTTGGGATGTCACTCCCATCCTCGCCCGGAGATACACCCCATACCGTGGGAGACATACCCCATACCTGCCCATTCATCCGCAACCTCTCGGGGAGGATAGGAATGCGTCGATCTCCCAATTGTCCTCGGCCCGGGATGCCTCTAGACTGTTAGTCGACGATGAGTGGACTTGCATTACGGAGGCAGCCATGGACACCCTGTTCGTTCTTGCCCTCTTCTTCACTCGGTCCCTGATCCCGGTGGCCATTCTCCTGATGGTGGGGACACTTTTGACGCGCGCGGCGGCTCGCAAGCTGTAGATCCGAGGAGGCGCGATGGAATTCCTTCGCACACTGGAAACGTTGCTGATCGGACTGGGCATACGCCTCGGCCTGCCCTTGGCCTTGACCGCGCTCGCGGCATGGTTGTTGTTGCGTCTCGACCAGCGCTGGCAAGAGCAGGCTCGCGCCCGCCACGCGAAGTTAGCCGTGGGCGCGGCGCGGCATTCAGTCCGTTGTTGGGAAGAGAATGATTGCCCGGCTGAGAAGCGTGCGAGCTGCCCGGCCTACGCACGCCAGAACGTGCCGTGCTGGCAGGCCTTCCGCGAATCCACGGGACGCATGCCCGAGCAGTGCCTGGGCTGTTCCGTTTTCCGCAATGCGCCCGTCCCAGCAGCGATTTTGTGACTCGGCATTCTAGGATCGAGGAGAGTGCGCAGATGATGAGATGGTTGATTCGGTTTGGTTTCGGGATGGCCCTGGCCCTGCCGATGGCCACGCTGACGATCGTGTGGGCTGCGCCGTCTGTGCCGCAGTCCGTGGCGCCCCAGACAGCATCGAATTGCCAGACGTGTCATTCCGAGTTCGCCGAGTCCTGGGCCAAGAGCTCGCACGGTCTGGCCATTGCCGATCCCGCGTTTCGCGAGATGTGGGTGGATCTGGGCTCACCGCATCAATGCCTCACCTGCCATACGACGGGTTACGATCCCGCGACCGACACTTGGCAGGCGGATGGAGTCACCTGCGAGGCGTGCCATGCCCCGGTGCCCGCCAATCACCCGCAGGAACCCGCGCCCATCGACCACACCTCGGAGGCCTGCGGCACCTGCCACACCGAAGGGCTGTTTGAGTGGCAAGCCAGCAAGCATCGCCAGGCGGGCCTGGACTGCATCAATTGCCACGACCCGCACGGGACTCAGCTCAGATCGGCGGATCCCTCGGATCTGTGCAGCACCTGCCATCGCGATCTGGGGACGCGCTTTGCGCATTCGGCGCACAGCCGGCAAGGCTTGACCTGCGCCGACTGCCACCTCGCACCTGAAGAGGGCGCCAAAGGCCAGGCGCACTCGGAGCGCGATCACAGTTTTCGGGTCAGCTTGAACACGTGCAACTCTTGCCACTCCACCGAAATGCACGACCCGGGCAGCATCCACAATGTGAACCCCACCCCGGCCACGCTCGACCCGATGGCCTCGGTCGAAAAGCTGCAAGTGACTGCCGCGCCTTCGCCTGTCGGCCCGCTCGGATTCGCTTTGCTCTCGGCGCTGATCGGCATGGCAAGCGGGATGGTTTTGGCTCCCTGGCTGGAGCGATGGTACCGCCGGTTGAACAAGAATCGTGATGAGTGAGGGTATCCGCATGTCAGAAGATACGATAGGACGACGAGGCTTTCTCAAGGCCGCCGCGACGGGGGCTTTGGCAATTGCAGGGCTCAAGGTGGTCCGTGCGGCCCGCGCCTCGGAGCCCGAAGGCAGCAGCCCGAATTCGTGGGGCATGGTGATCGACCAGAGGTTGTGCACCGGCTGCGGTCAGTGCACGTTGGCCTGTCGCGCGCACAACGACGTCAACCCCGAGATTTCGTGGAACCGGGTCATTGTCGCGGGCGAGGTGGACGGCAAGACCGTGTACCTGCCTCGCCCGTGCATGCACTGCGAAAAGCCGCCGTGCGCCGAAGTCTGCCCGGTGGGAGCCACATATCACCGCCCCGACGGGATCATCATGATGGACTACGACAAGTGCATCGGCTGCCGGTATTGCGAGGTGGCCTGCCCCTACGGCGCGCGTGCATTCAACTGGGAGGCATTCACCGGCCCCAACCCGGCCGTGCCGGAGTGGGGGCAGCCCGAAGTGGCACGTCGCCCGCGCGGGGTGCCGGAGAAGTGCTCGTTCTGTTATCAGCGTATCGACCGCGGCCTGGGCCTTGGGCTGCACCCCGGCATCGACCCCGAAGCCACTCCGGCCTGCGTCGTGGCGTGCCCGGTCGGCGCGCGCCTCTTCGGGAACCTGAACGACCCGGACTCCAATGTCAGCCAGGCGCTGGCGGGATCGCCGCACTACCGCCTGCGCGAAGACTTGGGCACCGGACCGCGGGTGTATTACCTGCCTGCGCGGAAGGAGGCCTAACCATGGCGAGCATCGGTGCGCGGTTTCGCGGTGTGCTCGGCTCGTTTCGCATCAGCCCGTTCGCCGTGTGGGTGGGCATCCTGGGCGTGATCCTGCTCGTCGGCGTGGCGGCCGGCCTGATGGTCTTCATCAAGGGCCTGTCGATCACGAACCTCAACGATCTGGTGCCGTGGGGCTTGTGGATCACGATGGATCTATCCTCAATCGCGCTGAGCGCCGGGGCCTTCCTGCTGTGCGCCGCAGTCTACCTGCTCGGTCTCAAGCAGTTGCAGCCGGTGGCGCGCACCGCGACCTTCGTCGGGCTGATCGGCTACTCGATGGCGCTACTCGCGCTGATTATGGACATCGGTCGGCCGGATCGGTTCTGGCACTCGATCATCTTCTGGAACACGCACTCGGTGATGTGGGAAGTCACGATGTGCATTCTGCTGTATTTCGCTGTGCTGATCCTCGAGGCGGCTCCGATCCTCGGTGGTGCGGCGTGGTTTCGCAACCGTTGGCCCAAGTTGGCCGGCCAGCTGCAGACCGTCCATCAGTGGGCGCCCGTGCTGGCCATTGTGGGGCTGTTTCTATCGCTCTTGCACCAGTCGTCGTTGGGAGCCGCCTACGGCGTGCTCAAGGCCCGACCCATCTGGTACCGCCCCGACATGTCGGTGCTCTTTATTGCTTCGGCGATCGCTGCCGGCCCCTCGCTGACGGTGTTGATATCCATGATCGCCGCACGCGTTTCGAGGAAGGTGCATGTTGATGACCGCCTGCTTGAGAGAGTAGGTTCCTTCATCGGCTGGGTGCTAGTTGTCTACCTCTACTTCCGCTTCTGGGATGCGTTCGCCATGACCTACACCTACACGCCCGGCCGCACAGAAGGCCTGCAACTCCTCACGCGCGGACCGCTGGCGTTCAACTTCTGGGTGCTCGAGATCGTCCTGGGCGCGCTCGTCCCAATCATCATCCTCCTCCGCCCGAAGCTTCGCGCCCGGCAAGCGCTGCGCATGGTTGCGCTGGCGTTGGTCGTGGTGGGTGTCGTCGCCTACCGCTGGGATACCAACCTGGCCGGACAACTTACGGTCGTCACATACCTACCCAGCGAGATCATCACGCGTTACACCACCTACGTTCCCTCGCCGGTCGAGATCCTCTCCAGCGCAGGAGTGCTCGCCTACGGCGCGTTGGCCATCACGTTGGGCGTGCGCTACCTAAACGTCGTGGATCACCGCACGCGCGAGACTGATATCCATGTCGTCGCGCCGGCGGTGGCGCTGCCGGCTAGCGACTGAAGACGACGCAGCTCCAGGAACCTCCCATGCCGCGCCCACGGCGAGGCGCAGCCCCACGTCATCGCCTCTTGCATCTCCCATCTCGTCTCGACCGAGAAAGCACTGGGCCTCCCTTGCGGGAGGCCCAGTGTATTGCCCTCGGACTTGGTGCGGATTACGGGCGAGTGTACGTGCTCACGTCGCCTCCCAGGTCCTCAATCGAGTCGATGAGGAACTGGATGACGAACTTTCCGTTGTGCGCCCAGGCACCGGTGTCCTTCATGGCGTACTGAAGGTTGTAGGCCGCCTTCATGAGGCGCGGGGTGAAGGCGGCGTAGCGGATCGTGGCACCCTTGTCGTCCTTGTCCGCAGTCCCGTCGCCATCTTTGTCGACATAGAAGTAAGGGTAGGCAGCAGGATTGTAGAGGATGCCGGTGCCCTTGGCGGTGGAGTAGACCTTGATCTGGGCATACAGCGCCTCGGTCATGGTTTCCACCTCGCCGCGGATGCCCTCGCTCGAGTTGCCGTCGCCGTCATAGTCGGCGCCGCCCATGCGGATTTCGGCCACATCCTTGACGCCCGGATGGCAGCCCACGCAGGATTCGGTCTTGACTTCGAGCGCATGCACGTTATGGCACGTGGTGCAGTCGAAGCCCTTCTCGACGTGCGCTTGCGCGCCAAGGTATTCCTTGCCGTCGTACAGATAGGCGCCCTTGGCGGTGCCGCCGAAGAGGGTGGCGCCGGCCGCGAAGTAGTGCACGTTCTTGAAGCTGATCTTGCTGTCCACCGTGTCGAGGTCCTTGCCCTTGAGCGCGGCATTGACACTCGTGGTGGACTCGCGGCCCTGATGGCATTCCAGGCACACGTTGGCATCCACCGGCTGGAGCTTGCCATCGGCATCCGGCTTGCTGAAGGTGATTGAAACGCCGGAGGGGAAAGGCACCGTGGTGACGGCGTAGAGATTCGGCCAGTTGGAGTCGTCGTGGCAGGTCGAGCACATGAGACCATTGCTCGGGACCATGGCGCCCACGCCCGTGGTAAGGACGGCCCCGCGAGAGTCGATAGCCACCGTGCCGGCGTTCTTGATAAACTCGGGCAAGCCCCCGCCCGTGTGGCACTTCACGCAGCCGTAGGGCACTTCGCCCTCGACATCCCAGTGGCGGAAGGCCTCGGTGTTGCCGGCAAAGTGTCCGGCATCCTCGCGGGCGAGCTTGCTCGTATCGCCGCCGAGGTCCGCGATCGAGTCGAAGAGCAGCTCGATCGTGTACTTGCCCCCATGAGCGAACTTGCCGGGGTCCTTCACCGAGAGCTGATAGTTGTAGGCCGCCTTGAGCAGGCGCGCGGTCCAAGCCTTGAACCCATTGGCCGCAACGGCCTCGTCTTCCTGAACCTGACCATCGCCGCTGGTATCGGCAAACCAGTAGGGATAGGCCGTTGGCGAGTAGACGATCGGGGTGCCAGCCTTGGCCTTGGCGTAGGTCTGGATCTGGGCGTAGAGCAGGTCTTGCAGCCCGGTGATTTCGTCGTAGATGCCTTCGGTCTTGTTGCCGTCGCCGTCGTAGTCGAAGGCCGAGCTGACCATGCGCACCTGCTGGAGGTCGTCCACGCTGGTCACGCCTTCATGACAGGCCGCACATTCGGTCACTTTGACCTGCAAGGAATGCGAGTCGTGGCAACCGACGCAACTGTCATAATCTTCGACGTGGCGGAAGCGCGCGTCGTAGGTCTTGCCGTCGTATTCGTAGCCGCCCTTGGCATCGGTGCCCAGCAGCGTGGCCGCTGCGGCGAAGTAGTGAATGTTGCGGAAGCCGAAATTCACGTCATTGCCGCTGGCGTTCTTGATCGGGGCGACAACCGTGTCGAGATCCGTCACCGCGAAATCGGCGATCTGCTTGTCGACGCTGGCCTTGGCCTCACGTCCCTGGTGGCATTCCATGCAGCGCGCAGAGGCGCCCAAATCCTCGATCACGATCGGGTTCCCTTCGGCGTCCTTGCCCGGAAACACCACGCTGGTGTGAGTCACCGCAGTGGAGTTGTGGCAGGCCACGCAGGTGATGCCCTGCGCCTCAGTGGCAGCCACGGCCGCGTCCACCTTCCCCGCCAGGCTGCCGTCTGCGCCGAGGTAGTCCATGTAGCCGGCGGCGCTGTGGCATTTGGCGCAGGAGGCTGGGACTTCTGCCGGATCATCCTCATCCCAGTGGCGGAAGGCTTCGGCTGTCGTGTCGGCGTGGCCCGAGCCGGCGGCCGCTTCTTGCTGTGGCACGATGGCCGTGGGCGCGGGCGCCTCGGTCGGTTCCGACGTGGGTGCCGGTGTAGCCTTGCCGCAGGCGACGAGCAAGACTGCCGCCAACAACAGGCCAACAAACAGGAACTTGCGATTCATATGCATACTCCTCCTAACCACGTAATTCGTCTGTCGAAGACAGAACCAAAGCTCAAGCCATGGTTTCGTCAGTATCAACGCTCGCTGCGGCCGCACCTCCTTGAGCCGTGCTGGCAGGCCATTGCCCGTTAGGCGGGCAGATGACCGTCGATCACATCCACCAGGTCGTTGACGTCCTTGGCCGGGTATTGCTCACTCGTGACGACCCGCACCTGCTGGGCTTGCGAGTCCAGTTCGATAATCCGCGCTCCCGGGAGGATGCCCAGCAACCGGTTCAACGGGCACTTTTCAACGACCCATGGGTCCGCCGCATCTAAAATGACGGCGATTGGACCAATGCTGCTGAGGCGAGTCGACAAGTCGGGCAAACGCGGATCGAGCAGCGTCACCTGCACCCGCCCGACATGCTCACGCAACCGGCTGGCGACGCCCTCCGAGAAGAGCGATCCCGACGACAGAATGACGACATGCGAATGACTCACCTGCTCCGTGTGCATGGCCAGTCGACTTTGTGAATATTAGCGCAGTGTGAGAGGGTTTAACAACGCCCAAGGGGCCAGTAACGCACGCCCCAATGGGTAGTTCCTTCTCGAGGTGGCCTACCCGTTCGGGTGGCCGGACTTCGCGACGGGGTAGGTCAGGTTACACATGATGCGTGGTTCAGCGCGGGGGTTTGACAAGGCCAGCCCGGATGGCGAACATGGCGGCCTCCGTTCGGTTCTTTGCCTCGAGCTTCTGCAGGATGGCCTTGACATGGTACTTGACTGTGTTCTCGCTCACCGACAGTCGCTGGGCAATGGCACGGTTAGGCAGTCCTTCAACGAGCAACGGAAGCAGTTCGAGTTCACGTGCTGTCAGTTGGGCGCCGCGTCCCGGCGACTGGGCTCCCTGGGTTAGGCCGTGGATCACGCGCGAGGCGGCCTGCCGCGTGAGCGCCGCCTCGCCGCGGGCCAGGCCGCCCAATAAGTCGAGGAACTCCTCGGCTTTGAGGTTCTTGAGCAGGTAGCCGCCTGCCCCGCTGCGCATGGCTTCCAGCAAGTCCGCCTCATCATCCGAAACCGTCAGCATGACCACCTGCACTGCCGGCGCCCGTTCGCGTATTTGGTGCAGCGCCTCCAGCCCGCCCATGTGCGGCATGGTGATGTCGAGCAAGATGAGGTCGGGTTTTAGTTTCAGCACCAGGTCAACCGCCTGGCGCCCATCGCCTACCTGTCCGACGACCTCGAAGCCGGCCGCCTCGAGCAAGCTGACCACGCCGTCGCGAAAAAGAGAATGATCGTCCGCCACGATGACACGCATCGTCCTATGCCTCCTGCAACGGGAGCCTGACGGAGAGGCGCGTGCCGGAGCCGGGGAGTGATTCGATCGACAACTCCGCGCCGATGGATGCGGCCCGCTCCCGCATAGTGCTGATGCCGAAGCGCAAGGCTTCGCCCCGCCCCTCACGCGAGGGGTCGAATCCCTGCCCGTCGTCGATCACGTTAACCTCAA
>MGOA01000011.1 GCA_001796965.1 Chloroflexi bacterium RBG_16_64_43 | reverse complement strand
GCCCCACACTGCGCTGATTGAGCTCATGGGCGAAGCCGGCCTGCAAATCCTCCAACACGCGGAAGCGATCCATCTTCTCCGATTCGGGTACATCGTCTTCGAAGCGGCGCGCGGCTAGCGTCCCCGGGCGCGGCGAGTAGCGCGCCACGTGGGCAACATCTAAACGTAGTTCCTCCAGCAGGCGGTAGGTGCGGTCGAATTGGGCGCGCGTCTCGCCGGGGAAGCCGACGATGATATCGGTGGCGATCGAGGCCCCGGGTACGAGGCGGCGGATGCGTTCGATCAAATGGCGGTAGTCGTCCGCGGTGTAGCCGCGCTTCATGCGCGCCAGAATCTCGTCGTCGCCGGACTGCACCGGCACCTCGATGTGTTCGCACAGCTTCGGCAGCTCCGCCACCGTGCGCAGCACCTCGTCGTCCATCCAATTGGGGTGCGAAGTGAGGAAGCGTATCCGTTCGATGTTCTCGACCGTATGGACCTGGCGCAGCAGGTCCGCGAGGCGTGGCCCATCGGGAACCTCTCGGCCGTAGCGGTCGACAATCTGCCCGAGCAGGGTAACCTCGCGCACGCCCTGCTGGGCGAGGTTGCGCACCTCGCCGACCACCTCGCCGACCGGGCGCGAGCGCTCCACCCCGCGGCGCATGGGAATGATGCAGAAGGTGCACGCATGCGAGCAACCGTAGACCACGGGGACATGCGCCGCCACCATCCGGCCACGGTCTGCTTCCGGTACGTTGAGCGGCACCACGCCCAGGCTCAGGTCGTCTTGCAGCGCGGCACGCGCCTCGGCTTCGCCATGGGCCAGCGCCGGTCCGTCGCTCTCGCGTGCGAGGAAACGCAGCAACGGACGCGGGTCGGAGGGCGGCGAGAACACGTCGACGTAGGGCAGCGCCTCGCGCAAGGTCTGGTTGCCCTTCACGCCCACCAGGCAGCCCATCAGATTGATCACCAGCCCCGGGCGCTCGAGCTTGAGCGGGCGCAGTGTGGTCAGCCGGCCGTAGGCGCGATCCTCCGCGCTTTGCCGCACCACGCACGTATTGAGCACCACCACATCGGCCTCCTCCGGTGTGTCGGCATGATGGTAGCCGAGGCCCTCCAGCGCGCTGGCCACGCGCTGCGAGTCGGCTACGTTCATCTGACAGCCTTCAGTCCAAATGTGATAGCGCATGGGAACGGCTCCCGGCAAAGGAGGCGCATTCTATCATCCCGGCCGGGCGCGGGTCAACGCTCAGGCGGATTTCTCTTGCACGCGCGCCATAAAGCGGTCGCTGCGGATGATGGCCCGCTTGTGGGTGCCCTCACCCACCTTCTCTTTGTCGTCGTAGACCTCGGCCGAGAAGGTGAGAAACCGGCCGTCGATGGCCTCCAGCACGACCCGTGCGCGCACGTGCATGCCCAGCGGCGTGGCCGCCAGGTGCCGCACATGCACCTCGGCGCCCACTGTGGTCTCGCCCTCCGCAAGCATCGGCTGCACGAGTTCCATGGCCGTGCGTTCGATCAGGCCCACCATGGCGGGTGTAGCAAAGACGCCCATGCTGCCGCTGCCCATATGCATCGCGCTGACGGCCATCGTGACCTCGATTTGCTTCTCACCGGACAACCCGATGTGGAGCGATGTCATACGGCCTCCACCGTTCACGCCGAGCCCATGTTGCAGCCTCACCCAAGTTCGCCGGCCGCATTCGCTCAAGTATAATCCTCGGCATGTGGCAAACGCTGCGTGCGGCTCGGCGGCACCGCTTGCAGCGCACTCGGCGGTGGTTGCGTGCGCCCGCAGGCAGCCTCGGCCGTTTGCGCCCGGCGGGATACTTCAAGCGCCTAGCCGTTGCGTTGCTCGGCGCCGCGAGCTTCATCCTCATTCTGGCCGCCGCCTATTCGCTGTGGACCGCGACCACATTGTTCCCTGCGGCACGGGCGGCCTCGCGGGTGCGGCTCGATATTCCCGGCACACCTTACAGCTCGCCTCGATTTGTGGATCGGACCGGCACCCGCCTGCTCTCCTCGATGGCGGACGCGGCTCACACACCGTATTGGCTTTCGATCTCTTCCTCGACAGAAGGGCATGCGGTGCCGCCGCTCGCGCTCGCGGCCCTACAGCTTGCGCTGGGCATCGACCCGACGAATGGATCCGCGGGGGTTAGCGCTGGGCTGATAGCCATGGCGCATAGCCTAAACGGAACGAGGGATGCGGCGGTGTTGGCGGCCGAGGGCTTGGCCGAGCGACCGGATTTGGCCTCAACCTTCGCCGCCCGCCCGCTGGCACGGGCCATCCTGGCGGGTGAATTGGCCTCGCGCTACTCAACTCAGGATCTGCTCGAATGGTGCCTCAACACGCAGCCGTACGGACACCTGACGCGCGGCCTGGACGCGGCGGCGCTCGAGTACTATGGCGTGCACGCGGAGCAGCTGGCGCTTGCCGAGTGGGCTACGTTGGCCGCGCTCTCGAGCCAGCCCGGGCTGGCGCGTGATGTGCAAGCGCTCGCCGCGGCACGCAACATTCTGGTGCAGCAATTGCGCGAAGACGGATTGATCGATGCGGCCTCTGCCGCCGCGGCCCTGGCCGCCGCGCCGGTCATTCGGCCGGCGGCCTCCGCCCTGAGTCCGGCCACCTCGGACTTCCTCGCCATGGCACGTGGCCAACTCGAAGAGCAAGAGACGCGGCTTGCCGGTCGCACGACACCCCTGGTAGTCACGACTAGCCTCGAGAGTGAGATACAGTTGCAGGCGCTATGTGCGGCGCAGACAGCTCTGGCTCGTGCTCAATCGGGTACTGCGGTTCCGGGGATGCCCACGCTTGACGGACGCGAATGCGCCGCGGCAGAGTTTCTCAACGCAACGCAGCCGATCGGCGAGGCGGACCTGGCCGTGGCCGTTTGGGATGTCGAGCGATCTGAATTGCTCGCCTATTTCACCTCTGCCCGGGGAACGAGCGACGGCGAGGCCACCGGTGAGGCGGGTACGGCCGTCCTGCCGTTTGTTTACCTGACAGCCTTTGCCAAGGGCTACACACCTGGCACTATGGTTTTGGACGTGATTCCGGCCGTCGCGCTCGGGCAGGGCACGCCGGTGACCGCCACCAACCTCGACGGCCGGTACCTCGGCCCAATGCTCGCCAGCCAGGCCCTGCGCCAGGAGCGGATTGTGCCGGCCGTCAGAGCGATGGAGGATGTGGGCCTCGACAATCTGCGTCAGACGTTGACCGGCGTGGGGCTGGATGCGTTGGCAGATGCCCCGGAGGGCTTGCTGGGTTCGCTGACCCCGCAGAGCGAAGTGTCGCTGCTCGACATGACTCGAGCCTACGCCATCTTCGCCGCGGGGGGCCTCGACCGCGCGGCATCGGCCGGCGGAAAGCCCAGCCTCATTCTTGCCGCTCGCGAGCCGGCCGGGAACTCGGTGGTACCCGCGGTGCAGGTGGAGGCGCGGGTCGTCCTCAGCCGTGGATTGGCCTACCTCATCCAAGATGCACTCCGGCGGGAGGTGCTTGCCGGCGATGGCTTGCGCGCGCCCTCCGCTGGTTTGGCTACCGGGGCGAGCCGGAGCGGAATCGATCATTGGGCGTTTGCGTTCAATTCCCGTCTGGTCGTCGGCGTGCTGGCGACTTCGATGCAACCCTCGGACAATCCGTTGGCCAACATCGCTGAGCCTGTCGCACAGGCAGTTCTGGCGTGGTCGGCCGATTCCTATGTGTCCCCGCAATCGGCTCAGCCAACGGAGGTGAGCCGATTGCGCGTGTGCTCGCCCTCCGGGATGCTTCCCACACCGGCCTGTCAGCACGTTGTCAGCGAAGTGTTTCTTTCGGGCACTGAGCCCACCTCCGACGATACCTATTATCAATCCGTGGCGGTCAACCGCGAAACCGGGCGACGAGCTACGTTGTGGACTCCGGCGGCGCTGGTGGATGAAGTGGTCTTTGTCAACCCACCGCCGGCCGCCCGCGAGTGGGCCTCGGCCAATGGGTTGCAGCTTGCGCCGGAGGAGTACGACACGCTGCCTTCGGCTTTCGAGGCCACCCCCGACCTGATCATTCGCGCACCTGTGCCTTTTGCCATCGTACGCGGCTTGGTCGACGTGCAGGGCACCGCAACCACGCCCGAGATGGTTCACTTCCGGCTGGAGGCCGGCGAGGGACTCTACCCGCAGCAGTGGCTGCTTTTGGCCGAGGGCGACCATCCGCTCACGGGGGCTCTGCTGGCGACGTGGGACTCAGCCGCGCTGGACGGCACGGTCTCGCTGCGGCTCAGCACAACCAACACACAAGGCAATCTGCGCCGCATGGCCATTCCGCTGACGGTAGATAACCAGGCGCCGCAGGTGTATTTCGCGGCACCCGCGGCACAAGGTCGAGTTGAGCTGCCTCACGGGGCTGCGCTGGCAGCTGTGGTGGAGGCCAGCGACGATTACGGCGTGCAGCGGGTCGAACTGCTTCTCGATGGGCAGATTGTCCTCGTTCTCGAGCGCGCGCCGTATTCGACGAGATGGAGCAGCCTCCCGACCGGGCTGCATACGCTCCAAGCCCGTGCCTATGACGCTGCCGGCAATTCAGCGCTTACCCCGATGCTCGAAATCGAAGTCAACTAACCGGTCGTGGGATGAGATAAAATCGATTCCAATGGATGCCGGGTACGATAGACGCAGGGTGGTTGGCGGACCGCTCTTAATGCTGATGCTGGCGGGGATGGCCTCGGCGTGCAGCCTGCGGCTGGGCACGCCCGCACCTGGTCCGGCAACCATCGCGGCGCTCACGGTTCAGGCCGTGCTCACGCAAGTGGCGAGCGACAACACGCCGACGCCCGGGCTGGCCACCACCCCGGGTCTGCCCACAGCGACGCCAGTGACTCTCCCGAGCGCCACGTTGCGCGCGCAGCCGACGTTCTTCCCCACCGAAACCGATACTCCCATCCCGTGCTACCGCCTGCAATTCGTCGCCGATGTTACTCTACCTGACAATTCGCAAGTCAAGCCTGCGGATACAGTCGTTAAGACCTGGCGCCTGAAGAACGTGGGCGCATGCATCTGGGGCCCCGATGCGCAGATCGTGTTTGTCAGCGGCGACCAGATGGGCGGCCCGCAAAACCAGGCGATCGGCAAGACGATTCCTCCGGGCGGCGAGAGCGAGTTCAGCGTTACCTTGGTGACCCCCGCTCAAGCCGGCACCTTCATCGGTTACTGGATGTTGCGCAGCCCAGATGGGATCCGCTTCGGTTACGGCGTGCAAGGCGATCAGGCTTTCTGGGTGCAGTTGGTGGTCGTCGGCACGCCTACCGGAACGCTCAGCCCGACGCCCTCGCAAACGGCAACCGTCAGCCCGCCCGCGACGCAGACCCCCACGCCTTCGCAGACCCCCACCGAGACTCCCACGCCCTCGCTGACATTGTGAGCGACGCCATCGTGGATATTGTCGTTTCGCTTGCCCAAATGCAGGTCGAGGTGGGCCAACCGCAGGCCAACCTCGAGACGGTGCGCGCCTTTGCAACTGAAGCGCGCGCTCGCGGCACGCACTTGCTTCTCCTGCCGGAGCTGTGGCCGGTGGGTTACGACCTGGCCCACTGGCGCCAGCACGCCGCGAGTTTGGGCGAGGGTCTGTTTGCGGAGATGGGCCGGGTGGCGCAGGAAAGCCGGATGTGGGTCGGGGGCACACTGCTCGAGGCGGAGGGCGGCCGAGCCTACAACACCTTTGCTCTGTTCGATGCGGCGGGAGACCTGCGCGCCGCTTACCGCAAGGTCCATCTCTTCCGGCTGATGGGCGAAGATCGCTGGTTGGCGCCGGGTGATCGCTTCGTGACCGCCGATCTGGGATGGGGACGGGCCGGGCTGGCAACGTGCTACGACTTACGCTTCCCGGAGATGTTCCGTGCGCTCGGGGCACAAGGTGCCACGGTGCTGCTTGTGCCGGCGGCCTGGCCCGAGGCGCGTGGGAAACACTGGAGCCTCTTGCTGCGCGCGCGAGCGGTGGAAAACCAGTGTTTCATGCTTGGCTGCAACTGCACCGGCCGCACCAAAGACCTGCTCTTTGCCGGGCTGAGCGCCGTCATTGATCCATGGGGTGAGGCATGCGCTGAGGCGGGCAGCGAGCCGGGCCTCCTCACCGCGACCATCGCCCTCGGCCTGGTCGATCAGGTGCGGGCAGCTTTGCCGGCCCTGACCGATCGCCGGCCCGACCTGTACTAACCTGTGCCTCGAGGGCACCGTGCTTGCGGCGAGCAAGAGCGCCAAGAAGGGGTTCGTCTTGTGAGCAGTGAGTTGCCGTTGACCGCCTCCCACCCGAGGCCCTCGCCGGGCCGATTGGGCGCACGATCATTGCGCATGCCTCGCACATCGCGCGCGGGCATGTACCTGATGAGTGCATTCGTGGCGACGCTGGTGCTCATCGTGTGGGTATGGTGGCCGCTGGTGCGCGACTATGCGGCGCTGTTCGATCCGCGCGTCCCGATCTGGCTGCAGATCGACTGGCTTCTGATCGGGATCTTCGCCGCCATGTCGATCCTGATCATGGTTGGAGCCGACCTGCGGAGCGACGTGTGGATCGTCGGGGTGGGTCTGGCGGGTGGCCTGGCCATCGAAGGCTGGGGCACGCAGACGCACATTTGGAACTACTTCACGCTGGAGCGGCCGCCGCTGTGGATCATCCCGGCTTGGCCGATCGCCAGCCTATCCATCGACCGGCTGATGCGCCTGCTGGCGCGAGTCTCGCCGCGCGAGCGCGGGCGTAACTACGCGATTGTCTACGGAGTGCTCTTCGCCGGCTTCTACGCGTTGATGCTGCAATTCGTCTGGCCGACGCGGGGCATGTCCCTCACCTTGGCGGCGCTGGCCATCTGTGCCCTTATCACATTCGCAATCCGTGACCGGCGCACAGCCGTGCTGACATTCGCGGCGGGTGCCGGGTTGGGCTACTTCCTCGAGCTGTGGGGCACGACGCGCGAGTGCTGGACCTACTACACCCTGGAGACGCCGCCCCTCTTTGCGGTGCTGGCGCACGGAATGGCTGCGGTGATTTTCTGGCAAGCGGGCGTGCTGGCGCGCCAGTTGCTCGCGCGAGTGCGCCTGCCCGCCTCGCTGCAGGCACATGTGCTTTCACCGCCGAGTCCGCAGCCTGCCCCGAGCCGCAGGCTGGCGAGAACGCCGAGATTCGAAGGCGCGCTTGCCCCTGGTGAATCCGAGGTGCGCATTTCGCGCTGAGCGTGATCTGCCAGCCGGATGTGGGGCTGCCTGAGGTACGCATGAACCGGTCCGCTCTGCGGCCTCGGAGTTGTCCGCAGTGAAAGGCCGGGGGTCTGTGTAGCCGGTCGAAAGAAGGGAGAATGGACTTTGCCCCCACCCCTGGCCCCTCCCCCCGGCGAGAACGTGTGTCGATCTGAAGGAGTCACTACAGGGGAGGGGAGAGGTCTTATTCAAGGAGACGGGGGGCCTTCGGCCCCCCGTCTCCTTGAGTACCTTACCCCCTTTCCGCGACATTCCCGCCTGCCGAAGGCGGCCGGCAAGCGGAGAGGGGGAAGGGGGTGAGGTGGAGCGCTGTATCCGCAGTCTGCTAGTATCTGTCTGAGCCTGGCCGTGAGGTCTTCTCCACAACCCACAAGTGCGAGAGCCCGAAGGCGCGTAGCGGAGTCCGTTCGAGGGCATGCAGCATGCCGCGCAGGATTCGCCCCAGGCGGGGAGCGCGCGCCACGATGTTGTCGTATCCGCCGAAAACGACTGTGCGCTGCACCAGATGCGCCGGCAGGCCGCGCAGCAGCTCACCGAGTTCACGGGAGGTGTAGGCACGAACATGAGGCGCGAGGCGCTCGCGCCAATGGCGGGGCAGGTAGTTGACGAGAGGGATATTGCCGAAGTGGTAGCGCCCACGCCAATACACTCCGTGGGTCTCGAAGGGGTGCCCTCGATTTGGCACGAACAGGACCAGCCGGCCGCCGGGCCGCAGCACGCGCATGATCTCGCGCAGCGCCTGGCGATCGTCCGCCACGTGTTCAAGCACTTCGTTGGAGAGAACCAGGTCGAACGAAGACGAGGCGAAGGGCAGCGCCTCCGCCTGGCCGGCGAGCAGCCCCGCGATTCCGGCGCGCGAGCCTTCCCTCACCCGTTCGCTCTCGATATCCAAGCCGGCAACGTAGCGCGCGAAGGGCCGCAGGGCGCGAACGTACATCCCCAGCCCGCAGCCATCCACGAGCACGCGCGCCGCAGCGAGCTGCGGCGCGGCGTTGCGGATCATTTGCAGCCGGCGTTCCTGGCCGGCGCGCCACACGTGCGAAGGCTCGCCGCGTTCGGCGGCTTTGCCTAGGTCGGAGGGCTGGTCCACTGCCATACCTCTTAGTGACGGATGCCTTTGCGACTATCGACCACGCGCGCCCGTTTCGGCCGAAGGGGTGCAGCTGGGCGCCGATCAACCCTAGAAGGGCAACGGCGAGGCCAGCAGGCTGAGCAGCAGTTTGACTGCATTCTCGGCGTCGCTCAGATCCACCATCTCAGAAGAAGTGTACAGGTAGCGGCAGGGCAAACCCAGGCCTGCGGTCACGACTCCTGCGCGGCTGGTCTGGACAGTCGTCGGATTGGAGGCGGAGGTATCGAAGACGCCGAGTTGATGCGGCAGGCGCGCCTCGCTGGCCCGCGTCGCCATCCACTCGACGATGCGTGGATCTGAAATTGCGTACCCTTCGCGTGCGCGGATGACCGGGCCGTGGCCGAGTGCAATGGCCGCCGGGCTTCCGCGTGGGATGTCGCTGGCCGGCGCCGCGTCAACCGTGAGAGCCACCTCCGGCTCAAGGGCGAAAGCCGCGGTGCGCGCGCCGCGCGATCCCACGTGCTCCTGAACGCTGAACACAAACTGGACTTCATGGGGGGTGCGCTTGAGATGGCGCAAGGTTTCGAGGAGCACCGCCACGGCCGTCCGCCCGCCGAGGGCCTTGCCCACCAGCCGGCCGTCGACCTCGGCCAGCGCGCGGTCGAACACGGCGGCCTCGCCCGGTTTGAATGCGCTGGAGTCGCGATCGACGGCGCCCACGTCGACGAAGAGTTGGTGCACGGTTGGGAGAGCAGAGGCCTCTCCGCGCGATTCGACTCCGATCACGCCTACCCGACCGTCGGCAAAGCGCACCCGCGCGCCCACGCAGTGCAGCGGCTCGAGCGGCCCCAGGGGTGCGAAGCGCAAGAATCCATTCTCATCCACATGAGAAACCTGGAGGCCCACCTCGTCCATCGGCGCTGCCAGCATGATGCGCCGGCCGCTGCGCGCCTTCTGCTTAATCACCGCATGCAGATTGCCGAGCGGGTCTTCCGAGATGTAATCGGAGAGACCGCGCAGTTCTGCGCGGACGATCTGCCGCAGCGCGTCTTCGCGCCCAGAGGGGCCGTAGGCCTCGGATAGTTTGCGGATGAGTGCCTTCACATCGTCCTCCCTCCGCGCCCGGCGCAGCGGCGCGGGCCTGCTTCAGCGGATATTGTCCAGACGCAGGCGAGCCAGCGCCGCGCGCACCAGCGACACACTCGCGCGCCAATCGTCGAAGTGGATCATCGAGAGCGGCGTATGCAGGTAGCGCCCTGGCACCGAAAGGGAGATGCTGGGGATACCTTTGCGGGCCAGATGAATGGCCGCCGCGTCGGTCGAGCCGCCGCCCGGCTGACGGTATTGATAGGGCAGCCCGGCCGCCTCGGCCGTGCGCACCAAGTGTTCGATCAGGCGCGGGTTGGGCAGCGTCCCACCGTCCCCGACGTAGATGGCCGGCCCGAATCCCAGACGGGTGTTGTAGGTTGTATTCTCGCGTCCATCCCACAGGGGCAGGTCGTTGGCCGGCGTGCAGTCGAGCACAATGGCCGCCTGCGGATCGAGAGCATGCGCGGCCACCGCCGCGCCCCGCAGGCCCACCTCTTCCTGGGTGGTGAACGCAGCCAGCAATTCGATGCCCGGCGGCGGATCGAGCACCAATTCGAGGAGCGTGGCTACGCCCACGCGGTCGTCGAGGGCCTTGCCGCGCAGCACGTTGCCCAAACGCTCAAAGCGGGTGGCGAACACGACCGCATCGCCGGGGTGGACCCGCTCGAGCGCCTCCTCCTTCGTGCGCGCGCCGATATCGATGGCCAGGGCCGGGATCTTGTACGGGCTCGGCTCATCCGCCCAGTCGATGAGATGAGGGGGAGTGCCGCCGATGACGCCCGGGATGCGCGCACGGCCCACGAGCACCGGCTTGGCCACCAGCGCGCGCTCATCCACGCCGCCCACGCGGTCGAACTTGAGCATGCCCTCGGCGGTGACACCGAGGACCATCAGCCCCACTTCGTCCATGTGGGCGGTCAGCATCACGCGCAGACCGCGTCGCGAGCCGGCCCGCGCGCGGGCCAGCACATTGCCCAGGGCATCCACCCGAACCTCGTCGGCATGCCCCTCAATGGTCTCCAGGACGATTTGCCGGACGGCGCCCTCGTCGCCGGAGACGCCGCTCGCTTCGCTCAACCGGCGCAGCCGCTCGAGTGATTTGCGCAGCACGGCGGGCGAGGCGGGTTGCGGACGAATACCTCGGCGCCGGGCGGCCGGGGCCGAACGCGGTCGAGCGCGAGCGGTCGAGGTGCGTGGCATCGGCTACTCCCAAACCAGACGCTGCATGTATTCGTCGTCGAGTGAGGCAATCACATCCGCCACTAGCCGACCGGTGCGTTCGATGTCGCCGAGATCCGCCACCTCCACCGGTGAATGCATGTAGCGTACGGGGATGCTGACCACCATGGTGGGCACACCCTCCTGCGTCACCTGCATCGCGCGGGCGTCGGTGCCCGAATGCCCGGGCATCACCTCCAACACGTAGGGGATCTCGGCGGCCTTGGCCGCCACCTCGAACGTGCGCAGCAAGCCCGGGTGGATATCGGAGCCCATGCCCAAAGTCGGGCCGCCGCCCATGGGAAAGGCTTTGAATTCTGGCAGATCGGGCACACCCGTGGCGTGTGTGGCATCCACCGCAATGGCCAATTCGGGACGCAGGCCGAAGGCGGAGGTGGAGGCACCGCCGAAGGTCATTTCCTCGCTGACTGTTGCCACCGCGGCCACTTCCCAGCGGTGGGCCACATGCTGCAACTCATGCAGGCAGACCGTGATCGCCAGGATTCCGACCCGGTCGTCGAGACCCCGCCCGCTGATCCTCGTTTCGCCCAACTCGAACGGCGGCTGCGCGAACGAAATCACATCGCCCACGCGCACCCAGCGGCCGACCTCCACCGCGCCGAGACCCATGTCCACCCACATCTCGTTCGTACGCGGGGCGCTCTTGGCAGAGCGTTCTGGCGGCAACAAGTGATGGGGCGGGTGGGCTACGACGGCTGGCAGGTCGCGCCGGCCATGCACAACGACCGGCTGGCCGGGCAGCAGGCGCGGATCTACGCCGCCGATGTCGCTCACCCGCAGGAAGCTGCCAACAACCTGCTTCACCATCAAGCCGACCACGTCCATGTGAGCGGCCAGCATCACGCGCGGGCGCGGGGCGGCGCCGCGGCCGTGGCGCAGCGCGTGCAGGCTCCCCAGGCGTGAAACCTCGATCTCGTCGACCAGAGGTTCCCACGTCGGCCGCACCACGTCACGCGCCGCCTGCTCATGGCCGGAGATACCTGCGGCAGAGAAGAGATCCTTGGCCAACGCGACAAGCTCTTTGCGATCCATCATCAGCCTCGCGAAGTGCGGGTCAACTGGTGGGGCTGGGTTCGGGCGTGTCGCTCGGCGGGAGCGGCGTGTCGCTGGGTGGAGTGGTCGCGCTGGGTGAGAGGGTCGGTGTTGAGCTCGGCAGCGGTGTGCGCGTGAGGGTGTTGGTAGGCGTGAGAAAAGGCGTGCCCAGGGTGGAGGTGGGGCTGGGCGTGGCAGACGGCAATCGCGTGCCGGTCGGCGTGAGAGTGGCAGGCACCATGGTCGAGGTCAGCGTCGGCCTTGGAGTGGCCGTGGGTTGGAGTGGCGTCTTCAACGCAATTAATATTGCTCCGGCGCAGTAGCATGGAAGAGTGGCCAGGATGACGGTGCCCAGCAAGACATACAGGCGACGCGAGCGCGGCCGCGGCCGTCTCTCGAATATCGTGGGCTTCATATGATTGTGGGAGTTGCCGCCGAGATGCGATGTCGGCGATGATAGCAGACGGACATGCGAATTGCAACCCTTCGCTGCATGTATTGCACAGGGTCGCCGCGCGTGGAGGGCGCCGGGACTGGCACGGCGATGCGTGCTGGAGGCCGACGCCGGGCGGCCATACCGGAAGGCGATCGAAGGCCTGGAGTATAATCGGAGGGCCGCCTGTCTGAAGGAGCCGTACATCATGAGCCAGCCCACGATTCGAGTGCTGATCGCCAAGCCGGGCCTTGACGGTCACGACCGCGGGGCCAAGGTTATCGCCCGCGCATTGCGTGATGCAGGCATGGAGGTCATCTATACCGGCCTGCGCCAAACGCCGGAGATGATCGCCGAGGCCGCGTTGCAAGAGGATGTGCACGTGGTCGGCCTGTCGATCCTTTCGGGCGCGCACATGGCCCTGGTACCGCGCGTGGTCGAGCTCTTGCGCGCGCAAGGCCAGGGTCAGGTGCATCTATTCGTCGGCGGCATCATCCCCGATGAGGACCTGCCCAAGCTCAAGGCGCTCGGCGTCGAGGATGTCTTTGGGCCGGGTGCCTCCACCCAGACGATCGCGGCCCGAGTGCGCCAGGCAGCCGAGGGGCGCGCCCCAAGCCCCGGCCCTTGAGGCACATGAGCCACCCTGTGGAACTGGTGCAGGCAGTTCGCGAGGGCCAACGCCTGGCGCTTGCGCGGCTGCTCAGCCTGATCGAGAACGAGCAACCCCAGGGCGAGGCGGCCCTCAGCCAGCTGTATCCCCTTACCGGGCGCGCCTACATCGTAGGCGTGACCGGCGCCCCCGGAACCGGCAAATCGTCACTGGTTAACGAGATAGCCAAGGCTTTGCGCGCCAAGATCTACCCGGGGCTGCACGCCTCGCGTCCTCCGGGGGTGGCGATCGTAGCCGTCGACCCCACCAGCCCGTTCTCGGGTGGTGCGATTCTCGGTGACCGCATCCGTATGCGTGACTTGGCCGGCGACGCGGGGGTCTTCGTCCGCTCGATGGCCTCGCGCGGCTCGCTGGGCGGTTTGGCGCACACGACCTCCAGTGTGGCCGACGCCTTGGACGCTGCCGGCTTCGAGGTCGTTCTGATCGAAACGGTAGGTGCCGGGCAGGCCGAAGTGGATATCGCCCGCCATGCGCACACCACGCTGGTCATCGAATCACCCGGGATGGGCGACGACATTCAGGCCATCAAGGCCGGCATCCTCGAGATCGCCGATATCCTGGTGGTCAACAAGGCGGATTTGCCAGGCGCCGAGAATGCCGTGCGCGTGCTGCGTGCGGCGCTGGACATGGCAGGGAACGTTGGCGGGGCCGAGGCGGGTTGGCAGGTGCCCATCCTGCAGGCGGTTGCCACAACCGGGCAAGGAGTACAAACCGTGGTCGAGTCGCTGCTGCGCCATCGCGAGTATCTGCAGGCCAGCGGGCTGTGGCGCGAACGCGGGCAGCGGCGTGTGGCCGCGGCGCTCGAGGCGCGCCTGCGCGACCGGTTGGCCGAGCGCTGGCATGCGGCGCAGCCAGATGGCCGCTATCGGGACATCCTCGCGCGCATTGTGCGGCGAGAGCTTTCGCCTGCCGTAGCCGTCCAGGAAATGCTAGAGGACGAACCCGCGCCCGATGCCGTCGAGCGCCATCCGGCGGAACGGGCTGGAGCACGGCGGTGACATCATGATGCAAACCACACGCATCCGCCTACGTCCGATCGAGCGCGAGGACCTGCCGCGCTACGTCTCCTGGTTTTCCGACCCCGAGGTGCGCCAGTTCCTGGCACGCTACTTGCCGTTGAGCATGGCGGGCGAGGAGAAGTGGTTCGAGGAGACGTTCACCCGCTCCGAGGACGAACGCCCTTTGGCCGTCGACCTGCACACCGGCGAGGGCGCCTGGCGTCACATCGGCGGCGCCGGATACCACAACATCGACTGGCGCAACCATAGCGCAGAGGTGGGCATCGCCATCGGCGAGAAGAGCCTGTGGAGCCAGGGCCTGGGCACCGAGGTCATGGAGACACTGCTACACCACGGGTTCGAGACCCTCAATCTGCACCGCATCTTCCTACGTGTGTTTGCGGGCAATCGCCGCGCGATACGCACGTACGAGAAGGCCGGTTTCGTCTTGGAAGGCCGAATGCGCCAGGCCGAGTTCCGTGAGGGGGCATATCAGGACGTGCTTCTCTATTCGGTGCTGCGCGGCGAGTGGCAATCGCGCACTGCGGTTCAGGGACGGTGATGAGATGGAAATGTACAGCGGAATCAAGATCCTTGCCGGCACCGCCTCCAAGGACCTGGCCAATGAAATCTCCACCTACCTCAACGAGGCCATCTGCGAGCACGACGTGATCGTATTCCCCAACGAAAACGTCTTCGTGCGCCTGCGCAAGAGCGTGCGCGGGCAAGACGTGTACGTCATCCAGACGACCTCCACACCAGTGAACCAGAACCTGATGGAGCTGCTCATCACCCTGCAGACGCTCAAGCTCGACTCGGCCGGGCGCATCACCGCCGTCGTGCCGTATCTGTGCTACGCGCGGTCGGACAAGAAGGACCAGCCGCGCGTGCCGATCACCGCCCGCTTGGTGGCCGACATGGTCCAGGTGGCTGGCGCCGATCGCTACATCGTGCTTGACCTGCACGCCGGGCAGATCCAGGGTTTCTTCTCTATCCCGGGTGACGTGCTGACCGCTTTCCACCTGCTCAGCGGCTACTTCGTTGAGCGCCGCGACCAGCTCAAGGACCCGGTGATCGTCGCCGCCGACCTGGGCTTTTCCAAGAAGGGGCGCAACTTCGCCGCCACGCTGGGTTGCAGCATGGCGTTCATCGAGAAGCGCCGCAGCTCGAACGACCCCGCCGCCGAAGCGCTGACCATCATCGGCGATGTGGCCAACCACGACGTGATCATCGTCGACGACGAGGTAGCCACCGCCGGCTCGATGGTCCAGGCGGTCAATATCGTCAAAGCTCACGGCGCGCTGGACGTCTATATGTGCTTCGTCCACCCCGTGCTCTCGGGCACCGCGGCCGAGCGGCTGGCGGCATTGCCGCTCAAGCAGATCGTCACCACCAACACCGTGCCGATTACGCCTGAGAAGAGGGCGGTACTGGGCGACCGCTTGGTGGTTCTCTCGGTGGCACCGCTCCTGGGCGAGGTCATCCGCCGCGCGCACGAGGGCCGCAGCGTCGGCGAGATGTTCAACGAGTAGGCCGCGAACGCATTCCCCGCAGCGCGATGAGCCCAAGCGCGCGGAGAATCCGATCGACCCTCGCCCCTGCCCCTGATCCCCCACATCCAGCTTCAGTGCGGAGAGAAGGAAAGGGTTGAGGGGGACGCGTCTCGGCGACATACACAATCGAGTCCTAGATTCTAGTTCCAAGTGCAACGGGTTGGCCGGATAGTACCTCAACAGGCGTCTGGTAGTTGAGGCACTTGCGCGGCCGCTGGTTC
>MGOA01000010.1 GCA_001796965.1 Chloroflexi bacterium RBG_16_64_43 | reverse complement strand
ATCGGGTTGACGATCCTCACCGGCGAACTTGCGCCTGGGATGGGTGAGCTGGGCGGCTTCTTCGTGCTGGCCGGCATCGGCCTGAGCTTCCTGCTCATCTATCTGACTCGCCGCGACTACTGGTGGGCGCTCATCCCGGGCTGCACGATGGTCGGCATTGGGGTGGGAGTGCTGGCGGAGGGTCTGCTTCCCTCCTTCGGCGAGGTTGTGCCCTTCTTTGTGTTGGGTGGCATCGGGCTGAGCTTCCTGCTCATCTACCTCTCTCGCCGCAACTACTGGTGGGCCATCATCCCGTCGGGCTCGCTATTCTCGGTGGCGCTCATGATTGCCGCCGAACGTATCTTCCCGGATGACGTCGGGATGGTGGGCATCCTATTCCTGGGAATGGCTATCACTTTCGGTGTTTTGGGGTTCGTCTCGACAGCCGCTGGGCGCATGAAGTGGCCGTGGATCCCGGCGGCGGTGCTCGCGATTCTCGGCGTGGTATTCGTTGGCGCGGGGTTCGAGAATGCAGGCATCGCTTTCGGGCTGATCATGGTGGCGGTGGGCGCCTACTTAATCTTGCGCACGGCGCGGCCGCGTTGAGCCACGCTGTGCTCGCTGGAGGTGTGGAATGCAATCCCGTCTAATGCGCAGTCGCAACGATCGCATGCTGGGCGGTGTGTGCGGCGGGCTGGCCGCCTACCTGCGGATCGATGCCACCATCATCCGCCTGCTGTTCGTGCTGATGGCCCTCGGATCGGGAGCGGGTGTCTTCATCTACCTGGTGCTATGGTTTGTCCTGCCGGCCGAAGGGGCCAGCGGATCGACCAACCTCGACGCCAGCATTCGCGCTGGCGCCGAAGAGATGGCCGAACGCGCGCGCACATTGGGCGCCGATCTGCGCTCACCGGACCCGGGGACCAATCGCCGCGGCCTGATGATTGTCGGCGCGGGCCTGGTTCTGGTTGGGGCGATCGTCTTTCTGAACAACCTGAACATCCCGTGGCTGGCCTGGCTGAAGGTGGACCTGCTCTGGCCGCTAGTGCTGGTCGCCGCAGGGGTGCTGGTCATCGTGCGTTACCTGAGAGGAGAGTGATCCATGGAAAGTCATCACGACCGAGGCGGCCTAGTCGGCCCCATCCTGCTGATCGGCGTGGGGTTGGTCTTTCTGCTGACCAACCTGGGCATGCTGTCGACATCCATCTGGGGGGTCCTGCTGCGCATCTGGCCGGTGATCCTCATCGCCATGGGCATCGACCTGCTCATCGGGCGCCGCTCGTTGATCGGCCGCATGCTGGCCCTGGTGCTCATCCTGGCCGTCCTGGCCGGCGGGCTGTGGATTGGCGGCGTGCGTATCGGGAGCGTCCAAACCGGACAACGCGTCGAAGGCCAGGCGGTGACGCAGCCGCTGGGCAGCGCCACACGCGGCATGGTGCGTGTCGATCCGGCGATCGGAATAGTCGAAGCCGGCGCGTTGGAGTCCGGTTCGAAGAACCTGGTCGAGGGCAACATCGCCCTCCCGCGCGGGGCCGACCTCACCAAGGCGGCCTCGGTTTCGGGCGATACCGCCAGCCTCACCCTGCGCATGAACGGCTCGTGGTTCGGCCCGTCAATCAATGATGACGACTCGATGCGATGGACCCTGAACCTCAACCGCGATGTGCCCCTGGACCTGCACTTCAACATCATCGCTGGGCAAGGGCTGCTCGACTTCTCGAACTTGAAGATCGAAGCCTTGGACGTTGAATCCGTGTTCGGCCAGACCGAGGTCACGCTGCCTGCCGGAAGCTACCGCGCCCACGTGAGTGGTGTGTTCGGGCAAACGATTGTTACGCTTCCCGCGAACGCGGGCGTTAAGGTCAAGGTCTCGGCAGTGTTCGGCAGTTCATCCGTGCCTTCCGGCTACACCCGGAGAGGCGACTGGTCCTACTCGCCCAACTACGACAGCGCCGCCACGAAGATCGAACTCGCGGCCGAAGAGGTCTTTGGCCAGGTGGTCGTGCGCTGAGAGTGCGCAACCCCGTACCACCTTCTCGGCAATGCAACCGTCCGCCCCATCCGGGCGGACGGTTTGTATTCAACCCCGGCTGCTGTCAGGGGCGGGAGGCGGCTGAGGGGCTAGGCGGTCAGGTCGCCGTGTTGCGCCGGGTCGCGGCCGGGCAGTAACAGCAAGATTTCGCGCGCCACTTCCTCGACGGATTTACCGGTAACGTCGACGCTGCGCCACCCCTGCTCGAGGGCGATCTTTTGCGCGTGATGCAATTCGCGGCGGATGCTGGCCAGCGAGGCGTACGGTTCGGGGGGAACGCCCAGGTGCTCGGCGCGCGCCCGGCGCAGCTCGAGCAGCCGCGCGGGAGCCATCATCAGGCAGAAAACACGCTCGGCCGGCACGCGGGCGAGCGCCTCGGGCAGCGCCACCTGCTCAAGGATCGGGACATTCGCGGCGAACCACCCGCGATAGGCCATGAAGAGCGTGGTGGGTGTCTTCATGGTGCGGGAGATGCCGACCAATACCACCTCGGCCCATTCCAGTTCATCGGGCTGCTGGCCGTCATCGTGGCGGAAGGCGAATTCGACGGCTTCGATTTCGCGGCTGCGCGCCTCGCTGAGTTGCTGGAAGAGCCCGGGTTTTTCCTGCGGCGTAAGATGCAGGTGAGTGGCCAGGCGGTCGAGCACGGGGCCGAGCAGGTCGAGGGCGTCGACGCCCCGGCGGCGGGCTTCTTCGAGCATTGCCCGGCGCAGCTCGTCGGAGACCAGGGTGTGCATCACGAGGGAGGGTTGCTGCGCCGCCTCATGCACAACGGCCCGCACCTGCGCCTCGCTCAGGATGTCGCCGCGGCGGACGATCGTTGCCGGTGCGCCTTCGAATTGGACGAGCGCCGAGCGCAAGACCCGCTCGGCGGTTTCACCGGTGGCATCGGACACAATGAAGATCGTCAGCATGTAACCGCCACACGGGCCACGGCGCCCCGTTCCTGCACGCGAAGCGCGTCGCCGCAGGTTGGACTGCGCGCGAGAGGCGCGGCATGCCCGATTCTATTCCACCCGGCCGATGGCATAAAACGTTGGCACATAGAGAATGCGTTCGCCGCGCTCGCGGGCCGTCCAATCCAGCATCCGCAACCGCTCGCGCACCTCGGCGGTCGGGCTTGCGTGAAGGTCGGCTTCCAGAATGGACCATTCCATGTCGAAGTCCGCGCGCGAGGGCGGCCCAGCCCACTGCGCGCCGAGAACGCCCACCTCCACCTCGCCGAGAGCGGCCAGCACGAAGAGGCGCCCCAGCTCACGTCCGATGTCCGGGTTGGCGCCTTGCGCAATGAGCGCCCTGCGCTGCGCCCGTCCGATCTCCGCTAGGCTGTTGGGGAAATCAATCCGGCTGCCATAGTCCGGTTCTGCCAGCGCCACCACGAATCCGCCCGGGCGTGTGACGCGGCGCATCTCGGCCACGGCGCCGGCCGGGTCGCGTACCCAAAGTAGTAGGAAATGGCACAGGCTGAGGTCGAACGATCCGCTGCGGAAAGGAAGGAAATGGGCGTCGGCTTGCGCGAAGCAGGTGCGCTGGTCGCGCAGGCGGGCGTACGCCAGCCGCGACCACTCCAGGTCGAGGCCGAAGACGCGCGCCTGCCAATCCAGGCTGAGCTCGCCCGTGAGTGCGCCGGTGGCGGCACCCACTTCCAGCACGCTCCGCGCCTGGGCCATGCCCGACCGACGCAGAAGGGTCTGGCGGAGCTCGCGGGTCCATCCCGCTTGTTGCCGAAAGCGCGCATGCCAGGTGGCAAGGTCGAGCGCCACCGCGCCCCCTTACTTGCCGGCCGAGGCTTGGGCCTTCTGCCAGATCACATCCCACGGATCGCTGAGCATGTTACCCAGTACCTGAGCGTGTCCCTGGGCGGGGAGAACATCCCCGTCAGGTTCGAGGTAGAGCCAGGCGCGGCCCGCGCCTTCGGCCGGTTTGTCGACCTCGAGCGCCACCGGGTTGAAGCGCGAGAAGGGAACGGCCAGGTCCCACACCAGTGGCAGGCCAAGGTGGGCGGCGTGGCTGCGCGCGGCCTGGAGCACCTCGCCCAGCCGGTCCTCGCTGACGCTGAGCGATAACGAGTGAACCATCATGTCTTTCAGGCGGTCGAGCAGGCTCAGGGCGCTGGGCACCAGGTCGGGTGTCAAGGTGAGGTGGACCGTGGTGTACAGGTCGGCGGCCACCGCGTTCCCGATGCCCTTCCAGGTCTCCTTCGACTCGGGCTGAAGCAGGAGTGTCAGGTGGTCCAGCCCGGCCTGCAGCAAGCTCTCGAGATACTTTGAGTCGGCAACACGCACGCCGTCGCTAATGACGCCCGTGACCTGACCCAGGCGCTCGGCGTGGCCGATCAGGTCGGCCAGATCCGCCCGCCGGGTGGGCTCACCGCCGGTGAAGATGATATGCGGGATGCCGGCGGCCCAAGCCCGGTCGAGGATCGTCTCCCATTCGCCAGTGGAAAGCTCGCGCCGCACGCGGCGCACGGCCTCGGGGTACAGCTCGGGCAGGTAGGGCAGCTCGTAGGTCACGGCGCAATCCAGGCGGTATGGCGCCGAGAGGGGCGCGGCATAGGGCGCCTGGCGCTCGAACTCAAGGTACGTCTCCGGGTCGAGGTCGGGGGTGGTGCTGAGCCGCTCGATGCGCTCTTTGAGATCGCGGTAGTGGGCCGCCGCCATCTTGGGAGCGATGCGGTAGCGGGCTGCCACCGTCTGCCCCACCTCACCTTCGTCCGTGCCGCGCACAAGGTGCCAGGCGTATTCGGCCGCCGTCTGGTTGAGATGCAGCACAGTCGAGGCGTTCACGATAAGCAGACCGGCGCCGCCTGGGTCGAGGCGCAAGTGCAAGCGGTACTGATGCGGTGCATCGGGCGGGCTTTGAAAGTGGTACGTGCCGGCCGGCAGCGGGTGGATGCGGGCAAACGGGTTGTGAAAGAGGTAGCGCAGGCTGGACATCGGCATCACCTCAATGAAACCATCGGCCTAGAGCCGGGCCTCCGCTGGAGGGCCCAAATGGGAGCCGAGGGACAACGGCCTGGGATGTTGCTTGCCGGCCTCGCGCGCCAGCGGGCAGCCGCCGCCGCACTCGTGCAGCAGCGCGCACGAAGTGCAGGCCGCGGGCACATCTCGCCGCTCGCGCAGCCGCCGCGCAAGCTCGTGATTCCAAATCGACTCCCACGGGCCGTCGAGCAGGTTGCCCAACGGGTGGTAATACGACTGGCAGGGCAGCACGCTGCCGTCCGGTTCGACGCACATGCTATAGAGCGCAGCGGTGCACCCTTTGACTCCCAACTCAAGCTGCATCGGGTCGAAGTGGCAGTACTGCGTCGGCGAGTACCAGATCAGGCGCTGGCCGTGCTTCTGGGTGCGCTCGCGCGCCACCTCGAGCAGCGGCGGCAACTCGCTTTCGGTCAGCCCGCTGCGCACCGAGAGCCCGCTGCCGGAGTAGATCAACGCATTCAACCCGATAGTGGGGACACCCATGTTGGCCAGAAGATCGAGCAGCTCGCCCAGGTGAGCGCTGTTCTCGCGCAAGAGGGTGGTGTTGGTCATCACGAAGAGCGGGCTGTCGACGGCGTGACGCAGCCCGGCGATGGTCTGCTGCCATGCCCCGCGGCGGCCGACCATGGGGTCGTGAATCTCCGCCGCGTGCGCTTCCACCGTGATTTGCACGTGGTCCAGCCCCGCGTCTACCAGAGACGGCAGGTAGGCCGGGTCGCCCAACCGCCGGCCGTTGGTGTTCATGCCGGTGATCTGGCCGTTGCGTTCGGCGTGGGCGATGAGCTGTGCCAGATCGGTGCGCAGCGTGGGCTCGCCGCCCGTGAACACGACATGCGGGATGCCCACCTGCCAGACCCGGTCGAGGATACGCTGCCAGGCAGAGGTGTCGAGTTCGGGGAAGGTGCGCGGTCGAGCGTTGTAGCAGTGGGCGCAGTCGTCGTTGCAGCGGTAGGTGAGCGCCAGGTCCATGCGGTAGGGGGCGGAGGGCGTGGCGCTGAAGGGTGCAGTCACCTCCAGGTCCAGGTCGTGCAGCGGGCAAGCCCCGTCGGGCCGCACGAGTTCGTGTATCTGCGCGGTCGTGGCCGCCCAATCCTGGCGCACTCGCGCGGCGGGAACCCGGTAGCGGCCCGTGAGTTCGGCCACCGCCTGCGCCTCGCTGCGTTTTTCGAGCGCGAGGTAAGCCATGTGCACGGCCACCGGGTTGAGGTGCATCACGCGGTTGGCGTTGACG
>MGOA01000009.1 GCA_001796965.1 Chloroflexi bacterium RBG_16_64_43 | reverse complement strand
ACGCGCCGCGCGGCACCCTGCCGCGCCTGGTGGTGCTGGTGTTCCTGGTGGGCGTGGTGGCGATCGAACTCATGTGGCGCCTGGTCTACATCCGCCTGCTCTCGCTGCCCTCATTGCAGCAGCCGGCGCTGGTCGTGGGCGCCGGCCGAGCCGGCAGTGCCATCCTGCGCGTGCTGGTGCGCGAGGTGCCTGGCCACTTCCGGGTGCTGGGGATCATCGACGACGATCCGGCTAAGCGCGGCCAGGCGATCGAGGGGGTCGTCGTGCGCGGCGGGACAGCCCAACTGCGCGACCTGGTCGCCGAGGAGGGCATCACCGCGCTCATCCTTGCGATCACCGGCGACGTGCAGAGCAAACTATTCGAGACGCTGCTCGAATGCCAGGAGCGTGGAGTGGAAGTGATCCGCATGCCCACGCTGTACGAGGAGCTGCTGGGGCGGGTGCCGATTGCCTACCTCAACTCCGAATGGATTCTCACCTCGTTTGTCGACAGCGCGCGGGTGCACGATCTGTATTCGCGGGCCAAGCGCCTGTTCGATATTCTTGGCGCGCTGGCAGGTCTGGTCGTGGTGGCCGCACTCTTCCCGCTGCTGGCGCTGCTGGTGCGTCTGGACTCACGCGGGCCGGTGCTCTACGGGCAGGAGCGATCCGGCCGCGGAGGAAAGCCGTTTCGCATGGTCAAGTTCCGCACCATGGTGGCGGATGCCGAACCGGACGGCGAGGCGCGCTGGGCGGAACCGGGCGATCCGCGGGTTACGCGCATCGGGCGCTTCCTGCGCCGCACGCGGCTCGACGAGATCCCTCAGTTCTGGAATATCTTGCGCGGCGAGATGAGCCTGGTCGGCCCGCGGGCCGAACGCCCGGCGCTGGTGAGGCGCCTCGAGAGCGAGGTGCCCTTCTACCGTGCGCGCATGCTGGCGCGCCCCGGCGCCACGGGCTGGGCCCAGGTCAACTATCGCTACGGCTGGTCGGTAGAGGACGCCGCCACCAAACTCGAATACGATCTGTATTACATTCGTCATCGTTCACTGTGGCTCGACCTACGCATCCTGCTGCGCACACTGGGCACGGTGGTGCGCTTCCAAGGGACGTGAGCGATCGACGCCCGCAGCGTCCGCGGTCGCGTTGACACTCCGTGGCACTCATGGTTTAATCGCCGAGCCTCCGATTTCCCCTGCTTTCCCGTTCCGGATTGCCCATGACAGAATCTGCAGCAACGGATTGGAAGGCTGACGTACGCGAGGCAGCCCGCCTCGTGATTCGCCGAGGCTGGCTGTTGGGCCTCGCGCCGCTGATTGCGGCCGGATTGGCGGCGCTGGTGCTGGCGATGCAGCCGGCCCGTTACTCGGCGAATGCGCTTGTGGCGGGCGGCGCGCAAGTGCCGCGCGATGCCGTGGCCGCCCTCGCCGCGAGCGCCGAGATGGAGCGCCGGCTGGTGGGCGGGCTTGGGGATATCACAACGGTGGACATTCCCGCAGTGCTGGGCGCGGGCACGCTCGAGGCGCTCGACGGCGGGTTGACTCGAATGGAAATGATCACGGCCAGCGCGCCCCAAACAGTGAGCCTGACCCGCGCCTGGGCCACGGAACTTGTGGCGCTCATCGCCGAAACCTATCCCGACCGGACGGGCGGCGGTGGGGAGAACACCCCGCGCGTGGTCAGCCTGCCGGATGGGGCGAGCCGCGTGGATACGCGTTTTGTACCGAAACTTGTCACCGCCGCCGTGCTGGGTCTGCTGGCCGGCGCGGTCGTCGTCCTGAGCTATCGTGTGGCCGCACCTCTGCCGCAAGGAGATCAACCGTGAAACGAACTGAGAACAGCGCCGCCCTCCCCCCTGCGGCCCGACAACTGATTGCCAAGCTCAACGCGCGCACCGCGCGGGTGGGTGTGGTGGGGCTCGGATACGTCGGCTTGCCTCTGGTGGAGGCCTTCGGCCATGCCGGCTACACGGTCGTGGGCATCGACGTGGACGAACGCAAAGTCCAGGCGCTGAAGAAGGGCCAGTCCTACATCGAAGACGTGCCCGCTGCACGCATCAAGGAACTCATCGACCAGGGGCGCCTGGAGGCGACCGCCGACTTCGCCGCGGTCAGCACGCTGGATGCGCTATCGATCTGCGTGCCCACGCCGCTGCGCAAGACGGGCGATCCGGACCTTTCCTTCATCGTCAACGTGACCGAGGCCATCGCCCGTTTTCTGCATCCGGGCATGGCCATCGTTCTCGAATCGACCTCCTATCCCGGCACGACGCGCGAAATCCTTCTGCCCAAGTTCGAAAGCCGGGGGCTCAAGGTGGGCAAGGATTTCTTCCTGGCCTTCTCGCCGGAGCGGGTCGACCCGGGGCGGAAGGATTGGACGACCATCAACACTCCCAAGGTGATCGGCGGGATGACCCCCGCCTGCCTGGAGGTGGCCAAAGCCTACTACGGGCAGGCCATCCAGACGCTGGTGCCGGTCTCTTCGGCCGAGGCGGCCGAGATGGCCAAGCTCCTGGAGAACACCTTCCGCGCGGTCAACATCGGCTTGGTGAACGAGGTGGCGCTGATGTGCGACCGGCTGGGCCTCGACGTGTGGGAAATCATCGATGCCGCCGCCTCCAAACCGTTCGGCTTCATGAAGTTCTCTCCCGGCCCGGGCCTGGGTGGCCACTGCATTCCGATCGATCCGCTGTACCTCTCATGGAAGCTCAAGACGGTCAATTACACCGCCCGCTTCATAGAACTGGCCAGCGAAATCAACACCAACATGCCGCGCGTCGCGGTGCAGAAGGTGCAGGATGCGCTCAATAGTGTGGGCAAGCCGGTCAAAGGCAGCCGCATCCTCGTGTTGGGAGTGGCCTACAAGCCGGATGTCTCCGACCTGCGTGAGTCACCGGCCCTGGATGTCATCGGCCTTTTGGGCAAGAAGGGCGCGCGCGTGGCCTACCACGACCCCTATGTGCCTGAGGTGAAGCACGACTCGTGGAACCTGCGGTGTGTACCGAGCCTGCAGACCGCGCTCAAGTCGGCGGACTGTGTGATCATCACCACCCACCACAGCGTCTACGATTGGGACAAGGTGCTGCGCATGTCGCGGCTCATCGTCGATACGCGCAACGCGCTCGGCGCCAAGGGCAAAGCCAGCGCCAAGGTGACCCGCCTGTAATGTCGCGCTATTTGCTGACCGGCGCCGCCGGCTTCATCGGTGCGCGCGTCACCGAACTCCTGCTCGAACACGGCCACCAGGTGGTGGGCCTCGACAACCTCAACCCGGCCTACGACGTGCGCATGAAGCAATACCGGCTGGGGCGTCTGCAGGCGCTGCCTGGCTTTGAGTTCCACAAAGTGGATATTTGCGACGGGCGCGCGCTGCGAGCGTTGCCGCAGGGCGCGCCGATCGAGGCGGTGATCCACCTGGCGGCGCGGGCGGGCGTGCGCGCCTCGCTCGAAGACCCGTGGTCGTACGTGGAGACGAACGCGGTGGGCACGCTCAATCTGCTCGAGGTGTGCCGCCAGACGCACATCCCGAAGTTCCTGCTGGCATCCACTTCAAGCATCTACGGAGCGGAGGCGCCGCTGCCGACACCGGAAGATGCCGACAGCAGCCGCCCATTGCAGCCGTATGCCGCCTCGAAAAAGGCGGCCGAAGTGCTCAGCTACTCGTATCATGCCATGTACGGCCTGGATGTGACCGTCTTTCGCTACTTCACGGTCTACGGCCCGGCCGGCCGGCCCGACATGTCGATGTTTCGCTTCACGCAATGGATTGCCGAAGAGCGGCCGCTCGTGCTCAACGGTGACGGAAGTCAGTCGCGAGGTTTCACATTTGTAGACGATATCGCCCGCGGCACGATTCTCGGGCTGCGTCCGCTCGGTTACGAAGTGATGAACCTGGGCGGGCACGAAGCGGTGCGCATGACCGAGGTGATTCGTTTGCTGGAGGAATTGTTGGGCGCGAAGGCTCACGTCGTTCAGCAGCCGGCGCACCCCGCCGACATGCCGGCCTCATGGGCCAATGTTGAGAAGGCCCGGCACCTGCTGGGCTGGGAGCCGCGCGTTTCGTTTGCCGAAGGAGCGCGCGAGCTGGTGGAATGGTACCGGCGAGAGCGCGATTGGACACGCACCGTGGCCACCGGCTAGATTATCGCCCCTGACCTTTGGATGGATGATGAAGATCGCCGTCACAACTTCCACTTTTGCCAAGGAGAGCGCAGAGCCGCTGGAGATGCTGCGCGCCGCTGGCTTTGAGGTTGTACTTAACCCTCACGGGCGCAAGCTCACCCGTGATGAGACCGTGGCTCTCTTGGGCAAGGCGGAAGCGGTGGTGGCTGGCACCGAGGCTCTCGACCGCGCAGTGCTCGAGCAGCTGCCGCAGCTTAAGCTGATCGCGCGGGTGGGCACCGGCATGGAAAACGTCGACCTGACCTTCGCCGCGGAGCGCGGCATCCGGGTGGGCAATACTCCCGACGGCCCGACCTGGGCCGTGGCGGAGCTGGCCCTGGCCGGGTTGCTGTCGCTGTTGCGCCACGTGCCGCACGCCGATGCCGCCATCCGCCGCGGCGAATGGGCCAAGCCGATGGGCCGCCTCCTGCACGGGCGCACGGTCGGGGTCATCGGCCTTGGGCGCATCGGCAAAGCCTGGGTACGGCTGCTGCGGCCCTTCGAAGTGAATCTGCTGGCGGTTGATCCTCAACGGGATGCAGCCTTCGCGCGCGAGGTCCACCTGGAGTACGGGCCTTTGGCCGAAGTGCTGCCGCGCTGCGATATTGTCTCGTTGCACTTGAGCGGTGCGCCCAAGGCGCCGATGATCGGGCGAGCCGAGATCGAAATGATGAAACGCGGCGCGCTGCTCATGAACCTCGCGCGAGGCGGGTGGGTGGATGAAGCGGCGCTGGCCGAGGCGCTGGCGAGCGGCCAGTTGGGCGGCGCGTACCTCGACGTCTTCGAACAGGAACCCTATGCCGGCCCGCTGCGCGATGTGCCCAACGTGGTGCTTACGCCGCATATCGGCTCGTATGCCGTCGAGTGCCGCATCCAAATGGAACTCGATGCGGCCCGCCAGGTGATCGATTTCTTCTCGCACGGGGGGCGGCCCTCCGGGGAGCGACCCACATGACGCGCACGATCGTGACCGGCGGAGCAGGGTTTCTGGGCAGCCATCTGGCCGATGAATTGACCGCGCGCGGGCACGAGGTGCTAGTGTTCGACCAGCGCGCCTCGCCTTTCCTCCAACCGGCGCAAGAGCATGTGGTCGGCGACCTCTTGGATTTCGACTTGTTGTGCCGCACGCTGAAGGATGCCGACTACGTCTATCACCTCGGCGCGCTGGCCGACCTCAACGCCGCGCGCACCCGGCCGAGGGAGACGGCCAGCATCAATGTGCTGGGCACCGTCAACCTGCTGGAGGCCGCGCGCTTGGCCGAGGTGAAGCGTTTTATATTTGCCAGCACGGTCTATGTCTATAGTGACGAGGGCAGCTTTTACCGGGCCAGCAAGCAGGCGGGCGAAGCCTATATCGAGGAGTATCAACGCCAGTACGGGCTCGAGTACACGGTCCTGCGCTACGGGTCGCTCTACGGTCCGCGCGCCGACGAGAGCAACGGGGTCTACCGCTTGCTGCGTGCGGCGGCGCTGGAGGGGCGCATCCGCTACGACGGCCGGCCGGACGACGAGAGCAACGGGGTCTACCGCTTGCTGCGTGCGGCGGCGCTGGAGGGGCGCATCCGCTACGACGGCCGGCCGGAC
>MGOA01000008.1:4318-9221 GCA_001796965.1 Chloroflexi bacterium RBG_16_64_43 | reverse complement strand
CGAACCCCGTGTGATGACGGACGAACTCGGCGCTTGCCATATGCACCGGCTCGCCCACGAGCTCTGCCAGGCGCACCTCGCTCACACGGTTGGCGCCACTGGTTTCGACCAACACCGCCTGTCCGGTGAGGCCCCCGCGGAACACGAGTGACTTGACAATCTGCCCCAGCTCGCAACCCACCGCCTGGGCTGCCTCGGCGGCTGTGCGTGTGCTGGCCGGCAATTCACGCACCTCGAGCTGCGTGCCCCGGAGGATGAGCGCATCTTGAACACGCTGTGCGGCAGGCGAAAGGCTCATGGGATGAAAGAAGGCCGAGGCTGCACGGTTGCGCTGGGCGCCCCGCATTGCCGGACGGGAGGCTAGCGGGAGCGTACCGCGGCGTGTATCAGCCGCGTTGGCGAGCCTGACGCGAGAGATAGAAGGCCATTCCGCCCGCCGCGGCGAGGAGCACCAGGCCCAGGATACCGAGCGAGCTAGATCGCGAGGAGCTTGAACCGCTCGATTGCTGCTGGCTGACCTGAACCGCAAAGGCGACGAAGGCCTTGTCGCCCGGCTCGAGGCGCAGAGGGGTGTTCATGCTGGAGGTGGGATTGTAGCCTTCGGGGGCGGCGGCGGCGATGTTGTAGTCACCCGACGTAAGCCGGGCGAAGCAAAAGGGTTCGCTCGTGCCGTCGGTTGTATAGCTGCCTGCCTGCGTGCCGTCCGCCTGGGCTACGACGATCTGCCCGCCGGCCACGAGGCCCTCGGTTTCTTGGCGCGAGGCATCGCCGTTGATGTCGTGGAAAACCTCTACGCAGATATCGCCGCTGCCGGTGAGGGCGATCGGGGTCGGAGAAGGGGTGGCCGCGAAGGCCAAGGTAGGAAGGGCCGTGGCCGCTTCGCCGAATCCGAGCACCAATTCCCGGCCAACGCTCAGCGGCGCATCGCGCGAGATGTTGTTGAGCCGCTCAAGTTGATCGAGAGGCACGCCTGATACGGCCGAGATGCGCCACAACGTATCGCCCGATTGGATGACGTAAACGATGCGCCCATCAGCGCCGGGGGTCGGGGTCTGAAAAGCGGTCGGTTGAGCGGCTGGAGCATCGGGCGGCGCGGCCAGAGCCAAACCTCGCAGCGAGCCCAACACGAGAGGCAGCGCCACCCAGGCCAGTATCCGCATGGCGAATTCGGACTTCTTGTGAGTCATGTGCACTCCGCAGCGACATTATAGCCCGTCTCATGCTCCACCCGCGCGGCGCCGATGCGGGCCAGGCGAGTGCTTGTGGTATAGTCTGCGCGCGAGGTGAGCGATGGGCGCACGCATTCTGGTCGTCGAAGACGAAGAGCGCATTGCCTCCTTCTTGCAGCGCGGCCTGACTTACGAAGGCTACCGGGTCGACTTGGCCGGGGATGGTCCGACGGGCCTGGGCCTGGCGCGCGAAAACCCTCCTGACTTAGTGGTGCTGGATTGGATGCTGCCGGGCATGGACGGCCTGGAAGTGTGCCGCCGCTTGCGAGCCGGCTCGCAGGTGCCGATTCTGATCCTCACCGCGAAAGACACTGTCGAAGACCGCGTGCACGGGCTGGATGCCGGCGCCGACGACTATGTCGTCAAGCCGTTTGCCTTCGCCGAATTGCTGGCGCGCATCCGTGCGCTGCTGCGGCGAACCGGCCCGGGGGAGCCGGAGACGTTGCGCTTTGCGGACCTGGTGTTGGATACCGGCACCCATCGTGCGCGGCGCGGGGAGCGGGTGATCGACTTGACGGCCAAGGAGTACGACCTGCTGGAGATCTTCATGCGTCACCCGCGTCAGGTGCTCACGCGCGAGATCATCTACGACCGGGTATGGGGCTACGACTTCGGCGGCGAGAGCAACATCATCGAAGTCTATGTGCGCTACCTGCGCCAGAAGATCGAGACGGAGGGGGAGACTAAGTTGCTGCACACAGTGCGCGGAGTGGGTTACGTGCTGCGGGAGGATGAGTAACCCGCTTCGCCTCGCGTGAGGCGGACCTCTGCCGGCCATGTCGCTGCGCGCGCGTCTCACCCTGGCCTACTCGGCGGTTCTGGCCGGCGTGCTGCTCGTCTTCGGCGCCGCGCTGTATCTCATCCTCAGTTTCAGCCTGATCATCCAAATCGACCAGACGCTGGCCCGCTCGGCGGAGGAGATTCTTCGCACAAGCCGGGTGACGACACAGCGCGACCTGCGCATCCTGACCCTGCCCTCGCTGCAGTTCGCCTCCTCGAACGTCTACGTCCAGGTGTGGAATGCCGAGGGGGCGCTGATCGCCTCCTCTTCCAACATGGGAGCCTTCGAGCAGCCGCTGGATGCGCTCTCGTTGCAGGAACCCACCCAGCAGTTCCGCGACGTGCGGGTGGGGGAGGTCCATCTGCGGGTGCTGACCGTGCCGGTTGTCTTGGCTTCCGAGCCGAGCGGCTTTTTGCAGTTGGCGGCGCCCATGGCCGTGGTCGATCGTGCGCGTGAGTCGTTGCTGATCTTTCTGGCGGTGGGCGGGGCGCTGGCGCTGCTCATCGCGGCCGGGCTGGGGAGCTGGACGGCGCGACGGGCGCTGCGCCCGCTGGATACCATCACCGAGACCGCGCTGCAGATCACGCGCGCCGATGATCTTTCTCGGCGCATAACGCTCGAGGCGCCGCCGGCCAGCGAGGTGGGGCGTTTGATCCGGGCCTTCAACGAAACGTTAGAGCGTCTGGAGGCGCTCTTTACCTCGCAACGCCGATTCCTGGCCGACGTCTCGCACGAATTGCGCACACCGCTCACCGCCATTCGCGGCAACGTGGACCTCATCCGCCGCATGGGGGCAGATCCGGAGTCGCTGGAGGCGATTCAATCCGAGGCGGACCGGCTGATCCGATTGGTGGGAGACCTTTTGCTACTGGCGCAAGCTGAAACGGGCAACCTGCCGTTGGCGCGTGCACCGGTGGAGGTGGATACGGTGCTCCTGGAGGTCTTCCAGCAGGGACGTGTGCTGGCTCAGGAGCGGGTGGAAGTGGTGCTGGGCGATTTGGACCAGGCACTGGTCATGGGCGATCGCGATCGCCTCAAGCAGCTCTTCCTCAACCTGGTAGCGAATGCCATCCAGTACACGCCGCACCACGGGCGGGTGACGCTGGGGATGAAGCTGGTCGGTGAGTGGGTACACGTTTCGGTGGCCGACACGGGGCCGGGCATCCCGGCGGACGAGCTACCGCATGTTTTCGAGCGTTTCTACCGCGTCGACAAATCCCGCCGGCGGCCCTCGCTGGGTGGAGCTGGGCTTGGGCTGTCGATCGCGTACTGGATCACGCGCAACCATGGCGGGCGAATCGAGGCAGCTTCGGAAACCGGTAAGGGGTCAACCTTCTCGGTGTGGCTGCCGCTGGCCTCCAGCAAGGCCGGGAATGATTGACCGGCAACGGTGGGTATGCGACGACAGGTCAGGGGGCGAGACCCAACGCGGCGGCAGCCTGGGCGCACAGTCGCCGCCCGCCGGCCTGCCGCCATTCCTCCAGACGCGTGCTGACCTCACGCCCCGCTCGCGCGTCTTCATATATAGCGGTCCCCCAGTAGACGTAGCGCCGGGTTTCCGCGGGCCACAATTCCTCCGCCTGGCCGATGCGCGAGTGCCCCCCGTTGTACCCGGCCAAGGCTAATTCGGGCCGGCCACCGCCACGCTTGAGCCCCAATTGCAGGTAGTTCAGACCGCGCGTGGCATTGACCTCCGGATCGAAACCGTTCTCCCCCGCCAAGAAGTGAAACGGCATGACCTGGAACAAGCCCATGGCGCCCGAGTGCGAGAGCGCACCCGGATCGCCGCACGATTCGATTTGCATGACAGTTGCGACGAGGGTCGGGTCGAGTCCGAAGCGCGCGGACCACGCAATGATTCTCTCTTGCCAATGGCGCACGGCCGGGTCGAAGAGGAGGGCAAGGGAAGCCGCCTGCGGTGCGGCCTCCCTTGCCGGGAGGGAAGCAGCCAGAGGCTGCGGGGAGAGAACCTCGGCCGAGGCGAAGGCCGAGGCGACGAGCCAACCCCCAAGCGCCAGGGCGAGGGCTGCAAGGAGCGGTGCGGACAGCACGATCGAACGTGCATGTCGAGGATCAAGCCGCGTGTGCATTGCAGCCTCTCCCGGCACTAGAGCTACTGGCCGACGTGGCCGTTGTTGCGGCGGGCGAATGTTGCACCCGGCGCGAGCGGAACGCTGCCGGCCTGGCCTTCATCGGCCGAGGTGGGCATCGGCGCCGTGTGCGGCGCCGGGCGGGCGGCGCGAGGGTAGGCATGGGCCATGGCCGTGAAGGGTGCCGGTGTGCGGGCCTGCGAGAACAAGCGCCGGCCGCCCATGGTGAGTGTGCCAATGAGCAGGATGCGGATGAGCCAAACCACGCTCGCCACGAACACGGGGACAAAGCCAAGCACCTGCCGGCGAGTGAACAACTCGTTGCCCAGGTCGGCCTGCCCCATCAGTGAAAGGGTGACAGCCCACCAGGTAAGAATGGCATTCATGCCGCCGGCCAGGAACCAGGCGGCCACCAGATACCAGGTTTCGATGCGCTCGCCGTGCTCGCGCTGCGGCGTGAACAGACGCGCGATGCCGCCAAAGTCGATGCCGGAGAAGGCCAGCGCCAGAACGGTCGCCAGCGAGAGGCGCGCCAGGTGCAGATCCCCGAGCAAGTCGGCCAATGCGAATTGGGTCGTGCTGAAGTTGAAGACCTCGAAGGCAGCCAAACCGAGGACGATGATCAGGCCGAAGGCTGTGCCCTGCTCAGGCCAGCGCAGGTTCAGGCGCCGAACTCGAGCCGGATGGGGCACTCGGGCCGAAAGCGGATGGGTGGAAGTGATAGTGCTCATCTCAGTTCCTCCAAATGGAATACCGGTGCGGATCTCCGTGCTGCAGAGACCAGTATAGAACATATGTTCTAT
>MGOA01000008.1:0-4305 GCA_001796965.1 Chloroflexi bacterium RBG_16_64_43 | reverse complement strand
TATCCGTCAAGAGGGCAAGTCCCGTGCCGCGGCCGCCTGGCCCACCGCTTCATGTGGGGGATGCAATTAGGAAACTGTTCGTATCTGGGGGTGAAGGGGCAACCTAGCTGTTGGGGTGCGGTCGGAAGAATCGCAGGGGCACGCCGTGGCCTGCCCCAACATCTTCGAGGCGCTTCACCCTCGGCATCGCGGCCTCATTGGCTCCGTGGACCTGGGGCGTAATCGGAGCGCATACCGCCCGCAGGCGGTCATGCGTTAGGCGTGCTATGCCCTCTCCCAGATCGCGGGTAGCCGTGGCGGCCCTTACACGCGTTCGATGATCGTGGCGGTGGCCATGCCGTGGCCGATGCACATGGTCTGCAGGCCGTAGCGCCCGCCACTGCGCTCGAGCTCGTTCAGCATCTTGGTCATCAGCACCGCGCCCGTCGCGCCGAGCGGATGGCCCAGCGCGATCGCGCCGCCGTTCGGATTGACCCGCGCCGGATCTGGACCGATTTCCTTCTGCCAGGCAAGCACGACCGTAGCGAAGGCCTCGTTGATTTCGATGACGTCGATCTGGTCCAGGCGCAGCCCGGCGCGCGCCAGGATCTTGCGCGTGGCCGGGATGGGCCCGTCGAGCATGAGCACCGGGTCGGACCCGACGACCGCGGTCGACACGATGCGCGCATGCGGCGTGAGACGGTGATCGCGCACGGCCTTGGCCGAAACCAACACCGCCGCCGCCGCGCCGTCGCTGATCTGGCTCGAGTTGCCGGCGGTGACCACACCCTCGGGCTTGAAGGCCGGCTTGAGGGCGGCCATCTTGTCGCGGTTGGGGGGCATGCGAACGCCCTCGTCTTGCGCGAAGGTGCGCGTAACCGGCGCGCCGCCCTCCGCAACATGGGTCACTTCAACGGGAAGGATCTGGGCGGCGAACCGTCCCTCGCGGATCGCCTGGCCTGCGCGCATGTGACTCTGGTAGCTAAAGTCGTCGATCTGATCCCGCGTCAGGCCCCACTTCTCGGCGATCATTTCCGCGCTCATGCCCTGATGGATGAGGGGATAGGGGAAGTCGCTGGGCCAGGTGGAGGGCCAATCGGCGCCGATCGGCACGCGGCTCATCACCTCGATCCCGCCCGCGACGACGACCTGCATCTCGCCCGAGGCCACGGCTTGGGCCGCGAAGTGGATGGCTTGCTGACTCGAGCCGCACATGCGATTGAGCGAAACGCCCGGAACGTGAACGGGGTAGCCGGCCTTGAGCAGCGCCAGGCGGGCGATATTCGCGCCCTGCTCGCCGATGGGCGAGACGCAGCCGAGGACGACGTCCTCGATCAGGCCGGGCTCCAGGCCGGCGCGCTGTGGGGCTTCGCGCAGCACGGCCGCCGCGAGGTTGATCGGTGAAGTGGTCGAGAGCGCGCCGCCCGGCTTGCCCACGCCGATCGCGGTGCGCACGGCGCCGACGATGAAGACCTCATTCATGGGACCCTCCCGGGGTGGCTTGAAATGTGAGGCGATGTTGATGGATGAGGCCCGGCCGAGATGCCACCGCAACCCACGCGCGCGATGCCTTGAGCAGGCGCATAAACGCGGCAGTGCAACACTTCAGTCGGGGTCTGCAGCTGGCGGCGCTCAACCAGGTTGTGCAGGCGGCCCGTCCATTTGCAGCGTATGGAGTCGTCGTAGGAGGACGCCGCTGGAGGGTTCAACCCGACCGGCGCTTTTCCATGTCGCGGATCTTTTCGACCTGGCTCAGGTTCCACTCGTCTTGACTATAGGGCGTGGAGAACCACGCGTCAAGTATCTCGCGCGCGACGGGGTCGGAGGTGGAGCGCAGGCTGAGGGCCAGCACGTTGGCGTGATTCCAGGTGCGCGCGCCGCGCGCGGTCTCGGCGTCGGCGCACAATGCAGCTCGAATGCCGGGCACTTTGTTAGCGGCCAGGCTGGCGCCGGTGCCGGTCCAGCACATCACCACGGCCTCGTCGGCGGCGCCTGCCGCCACACGTTCGGCCGCAGCGCGCGTCACATCCGGCCAATCGGCGGACTGCCCCGCGGCGGGGCCGAGGTACTCCACCTGGTGGCCGCGACGCTCGAGGTCGAGACGGACTGATTGAACGAGAGGCGTGAACTCGTCGGCACTAAGGGCGATCCTCATTCTCAACTCCTGCGGCGTCGGCGGGAGCATGCGGCCACGCGCCGGCGTATGCGGCTGTGCCGATTCTATCGCGCTGCTTGGCGGCGCAAGGCGGCAAGAGGCTCGCGCGCTGGCCCGGGGCCGCAATAGACCATACCGACGTTCGCCTGCACCCATCGCGCGCCCACCTCGAGCATGTGGCGGGCATCCTCGGCGCCCACGATCCCACCACGCCGACTATCGGGAGCCGGAACCCGATGTGGGTATGCATGTAAGCGACCGCGTCGCGGGCTCGTTCGCGCAGCGGGGCGCTGCTCAGCCCTGCGGCCTGCCCCGCGTGCGGCTCGCGCGCGTGTACGTGCGGGACGATGAGCCCTGGGAGTGTCCGTATGCCTGCCTCCCCGAATGCCCGGCGGCCGGCACCGGGGAAGAAAAGAGAGCCATTCGGCTCTCGATGAAGGTCGTGCGCAACAACGGGGGCAGCGTAACGGGTGGAGCTCTGCGTTGGGCAATCGGGAGAAAGGGGGCCCGGCCCCTGGGTTGGTCGGGCGCGAATGTACCGCATTGGTCCGAGGCGTCAAGCAGCGCTTGCGCGCGGGACCCGGTCCTCGGAGTCGGCCAGTTGTATCTGATTGCGGCCCCGATCTTTGGCGCGGTACAGGGCGCGGTCGGCGACGTCCACCAGGCCGAATGCGTCCTTGGAGTCTTCGCCCAAGCCGGCGATACCCTGGCTGACCGTCGGTGAGGGCATCTGCCGGCCCAGCGAGTCGACCGGGCGCAGCTCAGCCAGCGTGCTTTGAATGCGATTGGCGACCGACATAGCCTGCGTGCGGCTTGCGTTGATCAGAGCGATGGAAAACTCCTCGCCGCCCCAGCGCCCGAGCAAGTCTCCGTGTTTGATGTGGCGGCGTATGGCGTCCACCGTACTCAGCAAGGCGGCGTCGCCGGCCACGTGACCGAACTGGTCGTTGTACTCCTTGAAGTGATCGATATCCAGCATGACCAGGCTGAGTTCGCCGCGCATGGCGCGCGCCTGGCCCACCGCCGCCTCCAGTTCGACCACGAAGGCACCGTGGCTGAGCACCTGAGTCAGGCTGTCGCGGCGTGCCTGTTCGCGCAGTGCCTCGTGCTGCCGTGCGTTGAGGATGGCATTGGCCAGCTGCTCAACAACGATCTGCAGGACGAATTGATCGTCTTCGGTAAAGGCCCCCACCCGCGTGGCTTGCACATCGAGCATGCCCAAGAGCGTGCCAGCCGAAAGGATTGGCAAAGTCATCTCGGCACGGATGCCGGGGAGGCTGTCGACCTCGAGATAGTATTCATCCTCAAGCACGTTCTGGGCAAGGTAGGGGCGCTGGGTAATCATCACATGGCTGTTAATGCTCTTGGCGGCCACGGAGACGCGGTCGCCCTGAGCGACCTGCCGCCGGCCGAGCGGCCCGGAGCCGCCCACGAAGCGGGCCGTACGCCCTTCATCCTCGATAATCAGAATATGTGCGTGTTCGAATCCCAAGCGCGCCGCCAGAAGATCGCAGACCCGGTTGTAGAGCACCGCTGGATCGAGTATTGAACTGATCTCAGTCCCTACCTCGCTGACGGTCATCAGCAGCGAGCGTTGGTGCTGCAGGGCGGCGAAGGCAGTGGCGTTTTCGAGCAGTGAGCCGAGCAGCGTGGCCAGAGTCTCGCCGACGGCCTTCTCGAGCGAGGAGGCACGGTGCGCCTCTTCGAACAGGAAGAGGAGAACCCCGTGGAATTGATTGGACAGGCTCAGGCGGAAGATCACCAGGGATTTGACTTCGGGGGGAACCCCTTGGTCGTACAGGTCGCGCCGTTCGATGGCAATGTCATCCAGCGACAGCGGGCCGGAAACCCCGCGTACCTCGGCCAGCCAGGGCGCGGGGAAGAGCGTCCTGGAACTCATACTCGTTCCGTCCAGCCCATCTTGGGCAGCCAGGCGCAACCCATCGGCCTCTGTGACGAAGACAGCCACCGCGTGGGCCAGCACAAGTTGGCGGGTCTCCTTGCACGCGCGCCGCAACAAGGCTCCAGTGTCGCGCTCGGTGGCCAGGCGGGCGGCCAACTGAGCGAGCATGCCCATCTGGCTGCCCTCTTCCTGAATATGCTGATACAGGCGCAGCCGTTCCAGGGCCAAGGCGGCATAGTGAGAGAAGGTGTGCGTCTGGCGCATCTCG
>MGOA01000007.1:1252-4774 GCA_001796965.1 Chloroflexi bacterium RBG_16_64_43 | reverse complement strand
GTTGTTGTGCCCTGCCGCCTCCGGGCTGGGGTAGGTCGAGAGACCTCGGGTCTGTGCGCCCGAGGAATGATGGGCAGGCTCTTGTTGGGGCACGCCATCGCGTGCCCGCGTGGCGTGGAGACATTGTCAATCGACGTGTTCGATGACATGGGCTTGCCCATGGGGAACTCCAAAACTGCCGCGCCCCGCAGAACGGGGCTCGCCATGACACGGACTCTCGCCGTCATTGCGAGGAGCGTCAGGCCGGGCAACGGCCTGATGCGACATGGCAATTTCGGCCGCTCGATGCGACTCTTGTCTTGCGGCTGAGGGCTGCATGAGATCGCAAGCCGGGATTCCTCGGCAGCTCCGCTGCCTCGGAATGACAGAGGAGAGACACTCTCCTCGGAAAGACGAGAAGGGCCGACCGCTGCCGGTCGGCACTCGAAATGCGTCTGCGCCACCTGCGAGCGCTACGGGCGCACCCAATCGAGCAGGAAGAGGATGCCGGGCGGCAGCGCCGTTGGCATCGGCTCAACCTCGAAGGAGGTCATCCTCACTAGGCGCGGCTCGGGCTGGCCGGAGGGCGTGGCCTCGAGAAACGCCAGCGACTGCGAATTCGGATTCCACACGGGTGAGCTGCCGGCAGCAAGATACTTCTCCTGGCTGCCATCCGCGCGAGCGACCCACAGGTTCGGGACGCGCCCGCTGGCGGGCGGCTCGCCAAACGTGACGAACGCCAGCCACTGACCGTCCGGGCTCCAGGCGATGTCGCTCGGGAACTCGCCCCCGACCGAGGAGGTGAATCGGTGAATGAGCTGCCCGTCCTTTGCCTGCAGATCGAAGAGACCCACGGCGAGGTCGCTCGACCCATTGCCATCGAAATCACCGCTCACCCTCCAGGCCAATGTTCTCCCGTCGGGAGAGAAGGCGGGCTGGATCAGTGCTTCGGCCCGGAGGCCGTAGGCTGAGGGATCAAATGGCTCTGGTGCGTGGCCGACGCGGGTCATCCAGCCGGTGGGCTGATATGCGCCGTAGACCATAAGCTCGCCATCTGGTGACAGCGCCCGCGGCCCGCCATTCTGTTCATCGAGGATCGTGTAACCTGTACCATCCACGCCAATCAGCGTGGGCAGGGCCCGGCTGGCCATGCAACACTCGACGTCGGAGCTGAACACGATGGTGTCGGACCGCCCCGGCCACCACTGCGGGTCCTCTTCGAAACGCTCGGCCGTGTTGGTGAGATCGCGCCGCTCGCCGCTGGCCAGATCCATAGTCCAGATGTCATCTGCGCCACCTTGCGCACCGGGCGCCTGATAGGCCAATCGCTGCCCGTCGGGTGAAAGGTGACCGCGCGATTGATCCACCAGAAGTTGCGGCACCCCTTGTGCGTCGACGAGCCAGAAGCCTTGGCCGGTGCTGAAGGTGAGGCCGGCCAGCGGATGGGCTTGGGCCTCCGGCACCTGCGTCGGCGCGGACGGGTCGGGGGCCACTACCGGGGCCGAAGTGGGCGCAGACGTGGGGCCCACGACTCCAATCGGAGTGGTGGCCGGCACCGCACCCGAACAGGCGGAGAGCATGAGGAAGATGCCGAGCGTGCCCGCGGCGAACTGGCGGAGAGAGCCGGAGAACGAATTGCGCATTGGTGTGCAGCTCCTTCGGGTGAACCGTGAGGCGATGAAACCTGGCAACTCACGGTAGATTATGCCAATATTGGCCAACTTGGGATGTATTGTCCCATAAAGAGGGTGATCGCGCAATATTCAATGAGAAACGGGTACAGCGGAGGGCCGCCGAATCCGCGGGTCAAGCGCAGGGAAGTCGTGAGGGCCGCGGAGAATGCGGCCCCGCTTGCGCATGATGCGCGTCAGCGCAAAGTGCACATGCACGATGGCCACGCACTGCCAGCGGAGGACGCGCGCAGGCAGATCAACCGTCACGCCGCGAGATGAGGCACACGCCGGGTGACCGCGGTACGCCGCCGGGGGGTGTGCCGCGTGGCGTCATCCCATGGATCGATGGACTTCGATCGGTTCTCTGCTTGACGGTCTCGCGCCTCGCCCTTACAATTGAGCGACAAACGAATATCGGACTCGGGGAAGAGTCCCCGTCCCACGCCAACAGCGCGGGGCAGGGCACCGAAGGGGCAAGCCGTTGGCGTGTGCAACGCGCGGCGAATCTCTCAGGTCTCCAAGACCCCGGGTCTCTCTCCTCTGGAAAGCGAACGATCACCGAAGGGGCAAGCCCCGCCGTGCGAGGCGAATCTCTCAGGTTGGCGACAGAGGCGCGCACAGTGTCTGTGCGCGCTTTTTGTTCCCTGCCACCCTATCTGCAGGAGGTTGAGCATGAACATTCCATCCGATCTCAAGTTCACCAAGACCGACGAGTGGGTGCGCGTGATGGGCAGCGAGGCCACGCTGGGTATCAGCGACTATGCTCAGTCGCAACTCTCGGACATCGTCTACGTCGAAATCACGGCCGCCAAGGGCGGGGCGCTCAAGCCCGGCGAGGCAGTGGCTTCGGTGGAATCGGTGAAAGCGGCTTCAGAAGTGTTCTTGCCCGTAGCGGGCACCATCAGCGCCGTCAATGAGGGGCTCTCGGCCAAGCCTGAGACGCTCAACAGCGACCCTTACGGCGAGGGCTGGATGGTGAAGTTCACCCTGGCGAGCGCGAAGGACCTCGAAGCTTTGATGGATGCGAAAGCCTACGAGGCGTACTGCAACGAACGGCAGAACCACTAGGCCGCGCACGCTCCAAGGAGAATAGCGATGGGCTACATCCCTCATACGGATACCGAGCGCGAGGCCATGCTGCGCGCGATCGGAGTGAAATCGGTGGACGAGTTGTTCGCCGACGTGCCGGCGCGGCACCGCTTCCCCAAACTCGATTTGCCCGAGGCGCTCTCGGAAATGGACGCGGTGGCCGAGCTGCGCGATCTCTCGGAGGCCAACGTCGAGACCGGTCACGCGGCCTGCTTCCTCGGGGCAGGGGCCTACAACCACTTCATCCCGGCCGCGATCAACCACATGCTCATGCGCGGTGAGTTCTACACCGCTTACACGCCCTATCAGCCGGAGATCTCGCAGGGCACGCTGCAAGCGATCTTCGAGTACCAGAGCCTGATCGCGAACCTGACCGGCATGGAGGTGTCGAACGCCTCTCATTACGACGGCGCGACGGCCACGGCCGAGGCCGTGATCCTGGCCCTCAATCAGGTGCGCGGGCGTTCGCGGGTGGTGCTATCGCCGGCGCTGCACCCACACTACCGCGAGGTGGTGCGCACCTACCTGCAAGGGACCGGCGTGACGTTCGTGGGCGATGACAAAGTGAACTCGAGGGAGGAGTTGGAACGACGCAGCCGGGCCTCCACCCTGGCGGAATTGGTGGACGCACAGACTGCGATGGTGATCGTGCAATACCCGAACTTCTTCGGAGGGTTTGAGGATCTGACGAAGCTGGCCGAAGCGGTGCACGCGGCCGGCGCGCTGCTGGCTGTGGTGGCCTACCCGCACGCGCTGGGCCTGCTCAAGACCCCGGGCGAGA
>MGOA01000007.1:0-1223 GCA_001796965.1 Chloroflexi bacterium RBG_16_64_43 | reverse complement strand
CAACCGCTGGGCATCCCGCTCTCCTTCGGCGGGCCGTACCTGGGCTATTTCGCCACGCGCAAGGGTTTCTTGCACAAGATGGCCGGACGCGTGGTGGGCGAGACACAGGATAAGCAAGGCCGGCGCGGCTACGTGCTGACGCTTTCGGCGCGTGAGCAGCACATCAAGCGCGCGCGCGCCTCCTCCAACATCTGCACCAACCAGGGGCTGATGGCGCTGGCTTCGGCCATCTACATGAGCCTGATGGGCAAGCACGGCTTGCGCCAGGCGGCGCAGCTTTCGTTCAACAAGGCCCACTATGCGGCCGAGAAGCTGGGCAAACTCAAAGGCTATGGGGTGGCGACGCCGGAGCCGTTCTTCAACGAGTTCATCCTGCGCTGCCCGCGCCCGGTGGCCGAGATCAATCACGAATTGCTGGAAGAGTGGGAGATCCTCGGCGGGTACGATCTGGGGCGGGATTATCCCGCGCTCAAGAATCACATGCTGGTGGCTGTGACTGAGATGAACACCAAGGACGAGATCGATGCCATGGCTGAGGCGTTGAGCGAGGCGGCGGGAGGTACCCGATGACTGAACCCACGGTTTACGAAATCTCGGTCGCAGGGCGCCGCGGAGCAAACCTACCCGAAAGCGATGTACCGGCGTTGCGCCTGCCCGCGGGCTTGATGCGGGCCGAGCTGCCGCTGCCCGAGCTGTCGGAGATCGACGTCGTGCGCCACTTCCTGCGCCTGTCGCAAATGAACTACTCGGTCGACAAGGGCATGTATCCTTTGGGCTCGTGCACGATGAAGTACAACCCCAAGGTGAACGAGGACATGGCGCGCCTGCCCGGGTTCGCGTTGAGCCACCCGCTGCAAGCGAGCGAGTTCTCCCAGGGCGCGCTGGCGTTGATGTACCAACTGCAGGAGTGGCTCAAGGAGATCGGCGGTTTCGCCGGGATCACCCTGCAACCCGCAGCCGGCGCACACGGCGAGCTGACCGGGGTGCTGATCATGCGCGCCTACCACCTGGCGCGCGGCGACACAAAGCGCAACAAGATTCTGGTTCCGGATTCGGCCCACGGCACGAACCCGGCCTCCTCGAGCATGGCCGGGCTCAAGGTGGTGGAGATCCCCTCCGATGCCCACGGCAACATCGACCTGGAGGCATTCCGCCGCGTGTGCGACGAGACCACCGTAGGCCTGATGCTGACCAACCCCAACACCCTCGGCCTGTTCGAGGAA
>MGOA01000006.1 GCA_001796965.1 Chloroflexi bacterium RBG_16_64_43 | reverse complement strand
CTGGCCGACGAGGCGGGCCACCTCGGCGCGCGTGCCATTCTCACGGACAGCCTGGTAGGCCTCCGGCGGGACATACACGAGATACTCCACCTGGTCGACGTGGCCGCGCGGAACCATGCGCGTGGCGCGGAACAGCACTTGCTCGTCGCGCAAGCCCTGCGGGAGGGCCACCGCGCCTCCCGCACGCAGGTTGCTTTGCGGGCGGCACTGCAGGAGATGCAGCCCAAAGCCCTCCGCCCCTCGCCCAAGCTCGGTCACGGCAAATTCCACGTCCACGGGTCCGCCGAGCGTGCGCGCCAGCGTGGTCAGCACATCCTTGATCAAGGAGACGAAGGACGTCCGCCCGATCAGGTTGTCAAAGGTGAGCACCAGATTGTGCGAGGTGACCTCCGGACCGAGAGAGAAGAGCGGCAGAATGGTATCCCCGCTGTCCAAGGACGCGACCCAGGCCAGGCCGGGGTAGTCTACGTCGAGGACTTCCGCCACCGGCCGCGTGGCAAATGTGTTTGTGGTGAGCTCGATGAGATCCACCGACGACTGGCTGTAGCGGCGGATGGCGCCCAGGGAGGTTTCCGGGCGGAGGCGCGGATGGCTGAGCATGATCAGTCGCGGGTAGTCCTCGCCCACGCGTTCCACAGCGCGCGTTCCCAGCCCAAGCACGAGCCGCACGAAACCCTCTTCCGGTCGCATGCGTGAATCCCACACGATCGGGCTGGTGCTGAAGGCCACCCCTGCCAGGGCCGGGAAGAGCAGCCCGCGGTAGCGCTCGCCTTGCACCTCCTGCAAGAGGATGGCCATGCGCTCGTCGTAGTCTAGGAGTCCCATCCGCCGCCGGTAGATGAGGACGTCCGGGTTGTACACGCTGGCATAGATGCGGCGGATGGCCGCGATCAGCGCCTCAAGATTCTCCTCGAGCGTGCCCTGATTGGCACAGAAGAAGGTGGCGTACTTGCCGGCAAACGAGGTGCCAAATGAGTCTTCGAGCAGGCTGGAGGAGCGGACGATGATCGGCACCCGGCCGAGCTCGGCCAGGATCGCCCGCAACCCCTCGCGCGCGGCCTCCGGGAAGCGCCCTTGGTCGTAGGCGGCGATGATCGTCGGGTAGTCTTCGGCAATCTGCCCGGGTGTCTTGTACTTCTGGTTGAGGTACTCCAGCCCGTTGAGTGCCAGGAAATCATAGAACACGTCTGCGCACACGAAGTACGACTGCGGCAGGCGCAAGCGCGGTGCAAGATGAGGCGCCGCACCTTGCAGGATCTTCCAGCCGAGCAGCAGGCCGCCGGCCTTGCCGCCGATCTTGCCCGTCCCCACCGAACGGGCTTGGATGGAGGCGAAATCGTCGGCGCTGAACCACTGCTTGGCCACGCGCACAAAGCTAAGCTGATCGCTGACCATGGTCTTGGTCAGCACCACTCGCATTTCCTCCAGATGATGCGCCACCCGCTCGCGCTCATCCGCGGGCATCCTCTCGTACTCGGCCATCTGTTGCAGCAACAACTCGCGCGGCGCCAGCTCCGGGTTGAAGCCCAGCCCGCCGCTCAGCGCGCCCCCGGGGCGTTCACCCAGCACGGCTTCCACAATGCCGGTGAACAGATCGAGCGGCAGGTTGTTGGCGAAGTAGAAATCGGTCAGATGGTCCCGGATCAGACGCAGCCGCTCCTCCCACTGCGTCGGATTCTCCTCGACCAGCGGATCGGTCAGGCCCTCACGGTGCTGGGAGGTGATCGCCTTTTCGCGCGCCTCACGCTCGAAAAGGCCGGACGCGATGACTCCCCGCCGGTACAGTTCATCGCGCATGCGCTGGCGGATCGTCGCGGCCAGAATCGGATACTGCGCGATGTGCAAGGTGATTGTGAGAATCTTGGGCGTCTCGCGCGGCAGGTCGGGCATGGCCTCATTCTAATTCGGGCGAGGGGGAATCAAAAAGGGGCGGGTGGCCCCACCCCTTGGGGAAGCGAACTCGTGCGCCTATCAGGATGCCCCATAAGGGACTGTCACCTTCAGACCCCCACCCTCGTTCCGAGGGCAGGCCTCCACCCCCTCCCCCGGCGAGTTCGGATGTAAGCGCGAGGTTGTCAAGCCGGGGAAGGGGCGAGGTCAATAAGGAGGCGGGGGCCTACGGCCCCCGCCTCCTTCAATTCCTCCCCCTCTCCGCCAGGTGCCGCTTCATCAAGGACAGTTGCGAGGCGGAGAGCCTGCCTAGCAAGGGGGGCAGGGGGTGAGGCGGGAGGTGGTTTCTGTCTAGGTTGCTACACCCAGCCGCGCAGTTTCATGGCCTTGACCACCTTATCGATGGCCACCAGATACGCCGCATCGCGCATGTAGACCTTGCGCTCGGTCGACATCTGCAGCACGCCGTGGAAGGCCTCGGTCATCTTCTGATCGAGCTTGGCCAGCACCTCGTCCCTCGGCCAGTAGAAGTTCATGTCGTTTTGGACCGATTCGAAATACGACGTGGTGACGCCGCCGGCATTGCACAGGAAATCGGGGATGAGGAAGATGTTGCGCTTGCGGATGATCTCGTCCCCTTCGAGCGAGGTGGGGCCGTTGGCCCCCTCGGCGACGAGGCGCACGCGCTTGTGCATCTGGGGAGCCGTCTCGCCCGTGACCTGGCCTTCGATGGCCGAGGGGATGAGCACATCGGCCTCCTTGGTGATCCATGCGTCGCCATCTTCGATCACGTAGCCGGCCGCCTTGGCCTTGGCTTTATCGATCGTGCCATACTGGTCGGTGATGCTCTGCAAGAAGTGCGCATCCACACCGCTGGGGTGCGAGAAGGTGTAGGTCTTCTTGTCACCGCCGTCGTAGCACGAGACGCAGGTCACCTTGCCGCCGAGCATCTCCTTGAAGCCGATGGCCGCGTACTGGGCCACATTGCCGAAGCCCTGAATGGCGGCTACGCTGGCCTTGGGGTCCATATCCAGGTGCTTCATCGCTTCGCGCACGACATAGATCACGCCGAAGCCGGTGGCTTCAGTGCGGCCGAGCGACCCGCCGCCGCCCACCGGTTTGCCGGTGAAGACCCCCGGCGTGTACTGGCCCACCAGGCGCGAGTACTCGTCCATCATCCAGGCCATCATCTGTGGGGTGGTGCCCACGTCGGGTGCCGGGACGTCTTGGCGCGGGCCGATGTTGCGCCACATCACGTTGACCCAGCCGCGGCACAAGCGTTCCTTTTCGCCGTCGGAGAGCGAGGCCGGGTTGACGATGATGCCGCCCTTGCCGCCGCCCAGCGGGATGTCGGCCACGGCGCACTTCCAGGTCATCCAGGTGGCCAGGGCACGCACGGTGTCGAGGGTCTCGTTCGGGTGGAAGCGGATGCCGCCCTTGTTCGGTCCGCGGGCATCGTTGTGCTGCACGCGGAAGCCGTTGAAGACCTGCAGGCGCCCGTCGTCCATGCGCACCGGAATGCGGAACTGGAATTCGCGCTGCGGCCAGCGCAGAATAGCCCGCACGTCCTCCGACAGGCCGAGCAGTTCCGCGCCGCGGTCGAATTGAGCTTGAGCGAGCACAAACGGATTGTTGGACTTGTCCATCGGAATCCCGTCCATTCTTTGCGCGAATCGGTTTACTCCGAGGATGCCGCCGGGGCGCATTGCGCCCCAGTGATGAATGGCATCGAGTTGTGGGAGAATCTACCCGTCTCTTCCGGATGACAGGTATTCCTCGAGCAAGGTCTGCACCAGGCGCGGGTCGGCGCGTCCGCGGCTGGCCTTCATCACCTGGCCGACCAACCACTGCACCACGCTGATTTTCCCGGCGCGCACCTGGTCCGCCTGGGCCGCGTTCTCGCGCACCACGCGCTGGACGATTTCGCGCAACGCCGCGTCATCTCCGATGCGTTCGAGCCCGCGCTCGCGCACAATGGCCTCCGGCATGCGCCCGCCGCGTAACATCTCTTCGAGCACAGCCTTGCCGCTGGGGCCGGTGATCCCGCCCGTGACAACGCGCTCCACCAAGTCGGCGAAGTCGGCGGGCGCAAGCGCCGGCTGGCCGTGGGTATCCACGAGCGGGCGCCCCAGGGCGTTGAGCGTCCCGAACAAGTCGCTGGTAAGCCAGGCCGCCAGCCGGCGCGGCGCGAGCGCGGGGCGGGCGTGCGCGCTGGCCTCGAAGAAATCCGCCGTTGCGCGATCTTCGACGATCACCTCGGCCTCCGCGGCACCTAACTGGTACTGGCTCATCAATCGCTCTCGGCGTGCATCGGGCAGTTCGGGCAGCGCCGCGCGCACCCGCGCGAGCTCATCGGCCTCGATCCGCAGCGGAGGTAGGTCCGGTTCGGGGAAGTATCGATAGTCGTGTGCTTCCTCTTTGCTGCGCTGGCTGGTCGTCTCACCGCGTGTCTCGTCCCAGCCCAGAGTCTCTTGAATCACGCGTTGGCCGCGCGCGAGGCGTTCACTTTGGCGCAGCACCTCGTAGTCGATCGCGCGCACCAGAGAACGGAAACTGTTCAGGTTCTTGATCTCCACCCGTGTGCCGAGCTCGCGGCTGCCTGCGGGTCGGATGGAGACGTTGGCCTCGAAGCGGATTACCCCCTTCTCCATGTCGCCGCTGTTGACTTCCAGATAGCGCAGCAGGCGACGCATGGCCGTGGTGTAGGCCTTCACCTCTTCGACGGAGAACAAGTCGGGCTCTGAGACGATCTCCAGCAGCGGCACGCCGGCGCGGTTGAAATCGACAAGCGAGGCCGGGGGCTGGCCATCGGCGTGGGTCAGCTTGCCGGTATCTTCCTCCAGATGCACTCGTCGCAGACGCACCACGCGCGAGCCGGCCGGCGTGACGATGCGCAGCGCACCGCCGCTCGCCAGCGGCGTTTCGTACTGCGAGATCTGGTATCCCTTGGGCAAGTCGGGGTAGAAGTAGTTCTTGCGGGCAAAGACGCTCTCCGGCAACACGTCGCAGCCGAGAGCGAGGGCCACGCGCAGTGCCAGCTCTATCGCGCGCTTGTTAACAACCGGCAGGGTGCCCGGGTAGCCCAGGCACACCGGGCATACAGCGCTATTGGGCGCGGCCTGGGTGGTATCCACACGGCGGCAGCCACAGAACATCTTGGTCTGGGTTTGCAGCTCAGCGTGAATTTCCAGTCCTACGACTGGCTCGAAGATCATGCGGGTGAGCGTCCTTGGCGAGCCCCAGTCCCTTGGGTTCGGGTTACGGGCGTGATACCTTGAAGTTGTCGAACAGGATGTCGGTGCCGGGCTCGTCGAACGTGCCCGCGAGCAGCCCGACATCGCCTTGCTCCAATGTGCTGTCGTCGGCCTCGGCCACCAGCTCCCCGTTCACGTACAGGCGCAGTGAGGATCCGACGCACTCCGCGCGCAGGTGATTTGTCGCTTCGCCCTGAAGGATCGCATCGCTCGATTGATACTTGTCGCTCGACAGCCCTTGCCACTCGCCGGCGCGATACATGCCGATGATCGCGTACCCGTCGCTGCTAATCTCGAAGAAGTACAGGTTCTGGTTGTCTTCGTGACGGCAGACCAGGCCGAAGTCGTTGTCTTGCGGGCCGCCGAGGGCGGTGGCCTCAACCTCGATGATCGCATCCCTCACATCCAGGCCCGGCCTGCCCCAGATATCTACTTGCGAGTCGTTGACCCAGATACGATAGCCGCCTTGCTCGTAGTCCGTGATGGCGGTCTCATCCGAACGGCGAGGCCAACCAGAGTCTGGGTCTGAGAAATCGTCGGCCAAGAGGACCTTGCCTGAGGCCGAAGCGGGTGCGCCCGGTGCGCGCGCCTGGAAGTCATCGAACGCGACGGCCATCCCACCCGTCTCCCAAGTGCCGGCAATCAGTCCCGCGTCGCCTTCCGACAGGTCATCGTCCGTCGCTTCGCCCAGCACCACGCCGTCAGCGATGAGCGTCAGCCGGTTGCCGATGCAGGCGGCACTGACCGTCGCATCCCTGCCCGACGGCACATCGCTCGACTCGGTCCAGTCCAGAATCATCTGCGTCTCGTCGTCAATACTCTTCCAGATGGAGAAGTATCCGTCCTCGCTGATCTCGAGTGCGTAGAAGTTGCGGTTGTCCTGGTAGCGACACAGCAGTCCGAAGTCGCTGTCACCGGTGGAGGTCTGAATGTGCGCCTCCACGGAGAGGATGACATCCGCCGGCGTGTCGACGGGTGCCGGCACCCAACTCAGGTACTTATCGGGGATCACCTCTATCTGGTAGGTCCCGCCGGAATAGGCTAGGCGGGTTTCTTCTGTGCTCTCCTCCGCCCACCCGCTGTTCGCGTTGGAAAAGTC
>MGOA01000005.1:8606-16155 GCA_001796965.1 Chloroflexi bacterium RBG_16_64_43 | reverse complement strand
GCCAACCCGATTGCGCCAGTCATGCCGATCAACGGGGCGCGAGCAGTGTCCGCGCTCACGGGCAAACACACGCCGGGCACGCTGGGGGCAGTGCTGCGCCCGTGTGAGATTCGCGCGCTGGTCGAGCTGGTCAAGTTGCAGCAAGCCAACCTTGAAGGGCTGACGCTCATCGGCATCGACTGCGCCGGCACCTTTGAGGTCAGCGACTACATCGCGAGGCGCAAAGCAGGCAGCCTGGATTGGGCCGGATACCTGGGCGGGCTTAAGGGCGGCACGGCGACGGTTGACGGACTGCCATTGCGCGCGGCATGTCAGATGTGCGTGACACCCGTCGCCGAGAACAGCGCGATTCACCTCGAGCTCTTGGGAACCGACCTGGCGAATGGCATCCCGCTGACCGTGGCCGATGAATTGGGCGCCCGGCTCGGGCTGAGTGAGACACCGCACGGGGAGGGGGCGGCCGCGCTGCTCCCGACGATGCTCGAGGCGCGTCGTCAGACACGCACAAAGGAGATGGCCGCCATTCGCGAGCGCATGAATGCGGCCGGCGGGTTGGATGAGCTGTTTGCCAGCTGCATCCGCTGCCACAACTGCATGACGGCCTGCCCCATCTGTTACTGCAAGACCTGCCTTTTTAGGTCGACCTCCTTCGATCATGCGCCCGCCCACTACTTCACCACCGCGCGCCGCAAGGGCGCCATGCGGCTACTCTCGGATACGCTGCTCTTTCACGTGACGCGTATGAATCACATGAGCACCTCCTGCGTGAGCTGCGGCATGTGCACCTCGGCCTGTCCCTCCGAAATTCCCGTGGGCGCGATCTTCAGTGCCGTCGGCGAGCAAGTTCAAGCCGCGTTTGCCTACACTCCCGGCCGCGATGTGGCCGAAGCGCTGCCGCTCGTTACTTTCCGCGAAAGCGAGTGGACCGAAGTAGGTGAGGCCAAATGACGGCCACCGATATTCCCAAGCCGGCGGCTCTGGTCATCGGCGGCGGGATCGCCGGGATCCAATCGGCCCTGGATATCGCCGATGCGGGCTTCAAGGTCTATCTCGTCGAGCGCTCGCCCTCCATTGGCGGGCGGATGTCGCAGCTCGACAAGACGTTCCCCACCTTGGACTGTTCGGCGTGCATCCTGACGCCCAAGATGGTGGACGCAGGCCGCCATCCCAACATCGAGCTACTCACTTACTCGGAAGTCACCGAAGTAACCGGCCAACCGGGCGCATTTCACGCGCAAATCAAGAAGAAGCCGCGCTTCGTGGATGTAGACAAATGCAGCGGCTGCGGGCTGTGTGCCGCCGCGTGCCGCCTCACCGGAAAAGTCTCGAGCGATTTCAATGCCGGCATGGGTAAGCGAGCCGCGGTGTACGTGCCCTTCCCGCAGGCCGTGCCGCTTAAGTACACCGTGGACCCGAACGAGTGCATCTTCCTCACCCGCGGGGTGTGCGGCAAGACCTTCAAATGCAAGGACGCCTGCACCGCCGGCGCGATCAACTTCGATCAAAAAGAGGAATTCGTCGAGGTCGATGTCGCCACCGTGATCAATGCCACCGGCTTCGATGTGTTTGACGCCACACGCCGGCCCGAGCTGGGCTACGGCACCTACCCACAGGTGATCACGACCCTGGAGTTTGAGCGCTTGGCGTCCGCCTCCGGGCCAACCGCCGGGCGCATCAGCCTCAACGGCAATCTGCCGCGGCGAGTGGTCTTCATCCAATGTGTCGGCTCGCGCGACGTGGGGTTGGGTGCGCCGTGGTGCTCGCGCGTGTGCTGCATGGCGGTGGCCAAGCAAGCGCACTTGGCCCACGATCGATTGCCCGGCGCGGAGATCACCGTCTTCTACATCGATATCCGCGCCTTCGGCAAGGGCTTTGAGGAATTCTACGACCGCGTGCGCCACGAAGGGGTGCTGTACCGCAAAGGCATGCCCTCCGAGGTGCTCCGCCGCGGGGACCATCTCGTGGTGCGCGCCGAGGACATGCTGCTCGGCGAGATAGTGGAGGTGGAGGCAGACCTGGTGGTGCTTGCGGTGGGCATTGCGCCGCGCAAAGATGCGACCCAGGTGGCCGAGATGCTTCACCTGGCCCAGGATGCCACCGGTTTCTTTGCCGAGGACCACCCCAAAGTGCGCACGGTGGAAAGCTCGCAGCCAGGCATCTTCCTCGCCGGATGCTGTCAGGGGCCGAAGGACATCCCCGATACCGTGGCCCACGCCAAGGCGGCTGCCTCGGCCGCAATGATCCTCTTGGCCCAGACCGAGAAAGCGATGGTGACGAGCTATGCTGCAAATTGAGAGCCGCCCCTTTGCCCGCGATCACGACCTGTTCGCTTGCGTCCAGTGCGGCAAGTGCACTGGCGGCTGCCCCATGACGCTCAAGACCAAGCTCAATCCACGCAGCCTGATTCTGCGTTTGCTCACGGCGGGCAACGGCTTCGACCTCGAGCCATTCCCGGAGCTGTGGGATTGCACCACCTGTTCGACATGTGCCAAGCGTTGCCCGAAGCAAGTTAGCCCGATGGAGATGATCATCGGCTTGCGCAGTGCGATTGTGGAGAAGGGTGCCGTGCACCCGAATGTCAAGGCGGCGCTCGAGAGCACCTTCCGCCATGGCAACCCGCTCAGCTTGCCGCGCGAGCAGCGCGGTGCCTGGGCGGCGGATCTCGGCGTGAAGCACTACACGGCCGGGATGGAGTATCTGTATTACGTGGGCTGCACGCCGTCCTACGACCCGCGCGGGCAGAAGGTGGCGCGCGCGTTGGTAGCGCTTTTCTCCAAGGCGGGCGTGGACTTCGGCATTCTTGGTAACGATGAGAATTGCTGCGGCAGTGAAGTTCGACGGCTGGGCGAAGCCGGTCTCTTTGAGATGGTAGTGGAAGACAACACCGGCGCGTACAAAGAGCTGGGCGTGACCAAGATGTTCACCACCTCGCCCCACTGCTACAACGTCTACCGCAATGACTATCCCAAGAACGGGATGCAGGTGCAGCACTACACCCAAGTCCTGGCGGGCTTGGTGGCCGATAAGAAGATCACCTTCTCGGGGTCGCTCGACAAGACGGTTACCTATCACGACCCGTGTTACCTGGGCAAGCACAATGGCGTTTTCGATGAGCCGCGCGCGGTGCTCAGGGCCATCCCGGGGCTGAAGCTGGTGGAAATGGACCGCTCCCGTGAGAAGAGCCTGTGTTGCGAGGGCGGGGGCGGGCGGATGTGGCTGGAGGGGACCAATCCGGCGACGCGCTTGGCGATGATGCGCGTTCAGGAGGCGGCCGAGACGGGCGCCCAGGTGCTGGCCACGGCCTGCCCCTTCTGCGTGCTCATGCTCGACGAAGCGGTGAAGACCCTCAACCTCGAAGAGAAGATTCAAGTGTTGGACGTCGCCGAAATGGCCGCCCAGGCGCTCTAAGCGGAGAAGGCAGCATGGCGTTTACACCCAGGATCGGCGTTTACACATGCCACTGCGGGATCAACATCGCCGCGACGGTCGACGTCAAGGCCGTGGCGGCCTATGCCGCCACTCTGCCGGGCGTGGTTGTCTCGCGCGACTACACCTACATGTGCTCCGACCCGGGGCAGGGGTTGATCCAGAATGACATCCGGGAGCAGAACCTGAACCGGGTGGTTGTGGCCTCCTGCTCGCCGCGCATGCACGAACCCACGTTCCGTGCGGCGATCTCCGAGGTCGGGCTCAATCCCTACTGCTTCGAGATGGCCAATATCCGCGAGCAGTGCTCGTGGGTTCATCCGGCGGGCGAACTGACCACACACAAAGCCATGCAACTGGTGGCTTCGGCGGTGGCCAAGGCCGCCCTGCTGCAACCTCTCGAGCAGCGCAGCGCCTCGGTCACGCCTGGAGCTTTGGTCATCGGCGGTGGCATCGCCGGGGTGCAGGCGGCGCTGGATATTGCCGAAGCTGGTTTTGAGGTCACGCTGGTCGAACGCTCACCAGCGCTGGGCGGGCACGTGGCCCAACTCCACCGCACGTTCCCCACGCTTGAGCCGACGGCGGGTTTTCTTCAGCCCCTGATCGACCGGGCCACCCAGCACCCGCGGATCCGTATCTTGACCCGCAGCGAGATCGTTGATCTGGGTGGGTTTGTCGGCAACTTTAAGGTCAGCGTGCGCCAGGGCGAAGCCACAAGCGAGATTGCGGTAGGCACAATCATCGTGGCCACTGGTTTTGAAGCGTTCGACGCCACACGCAAACCGGAACTCGGCTACGGCCAGTACCCGCAGGTCATCACCACCGCGGATTTCGAGCGCCTGGCGGCCAGCGGCGAAATACAGGTCAACGGCAAGAAGCCGCAGCGCGTGGTGTTCATCCATTGCGTGGGCTCACGCGATCAGGCAATCGGCAATGCCTACTGCTCGCGAGTGTGCTGCATGGTCTCAGCCAAGCAAGCCCGCCTCGTTCGCGAGAGCCTGCCGGAGGCGGAAGTCAATGTCTTTTACATGGATGTGCGCGCCTTCGGCAAAGGATTCGAGGAGTTCTACGACGACGTACGCAAGTCCGGCGTCATCTACCGGCGAGGTAATCCGTCGGAGATCCTGCGACGCGGCGAGCGCGTTGTGGTGCGCGCCGAGGACACTCTGCTCGGACAAGCGATCGAGGTGGAGGCGGATCTCGTCGTCTTGGCGGTGGGTATGACCCCCAGCCGGGGCACGGACGTCGTTGCGGGGTTATTCAAACTGGCGCGTTCGTCCGACGGCTTCTTCATGGAGGCCCATCCAAAGCTGCGTCCGGTCGAGACCTCGATGGCGGGCATCTTCCTGGCCGGCGCGTGCCAGGGACCCAAGGATATTCCTGAGGCAGTGGCCCAGGCGCGTGCTGCCGCCGCCGCGGCCATGATCCCGCTGATGCGCGGGACGGTGCCGGTGGAGGCCGCGATCTCCTCAGTCGACGAGGAGTTGTGCGCCGGCTGCGGGCAGTGTGCCAGCCTGTGCACTTTTGGGGCGCTCAGCCTGCACCCCACGCGCGGCGTGATGACCGTCAACGGCGTGTTGTGTCAGGGCTGCGGCGCATGCGCTACCGCCTGCCCTTCGGGGGCGATCAACCTCAAGCACTTCACCTTCGATGAGGTGATGGCGCAGCTCGAGGTGGTGACCGGATGGGCTGCTCCGGTGTCGGCGCTGCAGCCGCGTGAGGAGCAGGCGGTCGAAGCCTAGCCGCTCGACGCCTCGTCTGGCCCGGCGCGCGTCCGGGCGATCAACGGTCGAGGGATGTGTTTTGGTTTCGGTGATCGAGAAGGGCACGATTCGGTTGGCAGTGTCTTCGAGGTGTGCCATGAATACAGCCTGGGTATTGAGAACTCACGATGACCCTCGGTCGGCCGTGGCGAGGCTGCTCGAGAACCTCTGGCAGCGAGGCGACATCGAGACCATGCTTGCCCCAACCCGCGCCGCGGATCCCGCCGGCGTCCAACCCACCTGGTTGACCTCGCGCGAGGAACTGAAACAGGTGGACCTATTCGCCCCACTCATGAAACGAAACGCGGCAACTGCTCTGGCCGAGAGGCCGGATCGCGGACCGCGGTGGAGTGGGGCTCTTCTTCGGCCGTGTGAGGCGCGGGCGGTCAACGACCTGGTGCGTCGCCAGAAGCTCTCGCGCGATCGGATGCTGACCATCGGCTTCGACTGCCTCTCGACTCTTGACGAAGGCGACTACCTCGAGCGAGAGGTGCGCGAGGGCGGGGCGCAGCGCATGACCCAGGAGGCGCTTCAGTTCGCACGTCAAGGCGGCATTCTGGCTTATCGCAATCGGCGTGCGTGCCAGGCGTGCCCGCAGCCTGTGCCGAGCGAAGTGGATATCGTTCTAGGGTTCCTCGGTATGCCAGTCCGCAAATCGATCCTGGTGCTGGCTCGCGAAGAGGCCATCTCCACTCGACTTGGCCTCGCTGAATTGACCGATGGGCCCGCCTCGGATGCGCTGGTAGAAACCCGCACGGCCACGGTGGCTCAGGTTGTCGCCCGCAACCGCCGCACCGCTGAGCGCTTCATCCGAGCCCTCTCGGCCGATCTACCCTCCGACGTCGAAGAGCTCATCGCCTACTTCGACAACTGCGAACCGTGCCAACTGTGCCTCGAGTCTTGCGCCATCTATGATGGCGAGTTGGTCGCGCTGAGCGAACGCGAGTTGGGGCGCGCGGCACGCGTCGGGCGCTGGTTGGCGGCGTGCGTCGGATGCGGCATGTGCGAGCAGGCCTGCCCGCGCGAAATGCCGCTGGCAGCACTGCACGACCGATTGGCAAGTCTCGTCCGGCAAGTGGTCGTCCACTAGGTCGCCGGTTAATCGCCTGGCGGATCGGGGAGAGAGAGTGCCTCAGAGAATCCAGACCGACCCGGCGCGTGTCGAGCGTGTGCTCAAGGTGGTCTTCTCTCAGCCGCGGCCACCCGTGGCGCGTTGCCGCCTGTTGAGTTCGGGTTTCGGCCCGGCCCACATGCTCAAGGTGGATACAGATCTTGCCGGCAGCCAAGCCTGCTTGGGCTGCGGCAGCTGTATGGATGCTTGCCCAGTGATGGCCCGCGACCCACGGCGGCGCGCACGCCTGGAGACGCGCACCTCCATGGCGCTGGAAACACTGGTCGGCGAGGACTGTGACCGCTGCGGCAACTGCGCGCTCGCCTGCCCGCAAGTCGACACGACCATCAAGCACTACTTGGTCCAGACTCATTTGGCTGAAGGCATGGACCGCTTGCTCGCCCAATCCGCAACCGACGAGATGTTGGTTCTCGATTTGTACTTGGGGGAGTCGTGAGCGGGATGGGATCGCGGGTGACGCCCGTTGTCGGACATCATTGGGCGTGGCTCACCCGACAAGGAGAGTGACATGCTGCAGATTCACATCATGGGCCAGGCCTACGATGTCCCCGAGGGGCTGACGATCCTCAAGGCGCTGGAATGGGCAGGCTTCCGCCTGACGCGCGGCGTGGGCTGCCGGGGAGGATTCTGCGGGGCGTGCGGCACGGTCTATCGTCTGCTGGGCGATTACCGGTTGCGCTACGCGCTGGCCTGCCAGACGGTGGTCGAGCCGGAGATGGTCCTCGGACAGATTCCATTCTTCCCCGCCCAGCGCCCGAGCTATCGGCTGGAGTCTCTTCAGGCCGATGAAGCGACCCTTGCCGATACCTTCCCCGAGATTTTGCGCTGCTTTGGATGCAACACCTGCACCAAAGCCTGCCCACAAGAAATAGACGTGTTGGCCTACATGGCGCATGCGGTGCGCGGGGATCTTCCGGCGCTGGCCGATGCTTCCTTCGACTGCATCATGTGCGGATTGTGCGTGGCACGCTGCCCCGCCGAACTCGTGCCGCCGAATGTGGCGCTACTCGGCCGGCGGCTGTACGGGCGATACGTGGCGCCACGGGCTGAACATCTGCGCCGTCGCGTCGAAGAGTTGGAAGCGGGATCATTCCGGCAGCAATTGACCGAGCTCAAATCGCTATCGCGCGAGAACCTCAAGGCGCAATACGAAGCTCGCGAGATCGAGGCCTGAGGCTCGACACGCAGCCGGCCCCGCGACACGGACGGATTCTATGGAATTTGAATT
>MGOA01000005.1:2728-8582 GCA_001796965.1 Chloroflexi bacterium RBG_16_64_43 | reverse complement strand
GCTCCGCGACATGGTGCGGCGCTTCGTCCAGAAGGAAGCACGCCCTCTGGAGATGGGCTACTTCACCCGCGGCGTACTCGATCCGCAGGAAGTCGTCCGGCTGCGCTTTGCAGTGGAGCAGATGGGGCTGTGGGGGCTGCTGGTACCTGAGCGCTACGGCGGCGGCGGGCTCGACCTGGTTTCGGCTTGCTTGGTGGAAATGGAATTGGGCACCACCTTCGTCCCCGTCGAAATCGGGACGGTGCCGCCGGCGCTGTTCGCCTGCATTGGCGAACAGGTGACCCGCTTCCTCGAACCCGCTCTGGCGGGCAAAATGCACATCCAGGTGGCGGCCCGCGAGACGTCGGGCGTTTCACCCGAGTCGTGGTCCATGTTCGCTGCGCCCACTGACGATGGATTCCGCTTGAGCGGGATTAAGCTCGTCAGCCGGCGGCCCGGCCCGCAGGATGTGCTGCTCACTCTGGCGCGCGCCCCGCAGGGGCTGACTGCGTTTCTCATCGATGCGGCCCAGGTCACCGTGAACGGCCAGGTGAAGGGCCGCTTGTCCTTCGAGTTGAAGGATCATGCGGTAGGTCGTGAGCGAATCTTGGGGGAGGTGGGCGGCGCGCTCAAGCTCGGCAGCGAGCATGCGCCCCGCAGCTGGATTCTGGGCGGGGCCCGATACCTCGGCATGGTCGAGCGCTTGCTCGAAATGGGTGCGGAGCATGCGCGCGATTGGATATCGATGGGTGCGCCGCTTGCTGTTCGCCCGGCGCTGCGCGGCATGCTGGGGGATCTGCGCTCTGAACAGGAGGCTGCACGCTGGTTGGTGTTGCACGCTGCCTGGTGTGCCGACCAAGCCCAGCCGGTGAAATCGGATGCCGCCATCGTGCGCTTGCGCACGGGGGAATTGCTGAAGAGCGCGGTGGACCGGGTCACGATGGCCTTCGGCGGCCCGGCTCCCACCTCGCAAATCGAACTGCGGCGCATGGTACATGCGATGGCGCCTCCCGAGGTGCTCGAATTCGTGCTCGAGCAGGCGCGCGCGCTCGTTGCGGCGGATGTTATGGCTGCCGTTGGTGGGAGGTGAGGTATGAGGACTTACCGCCTCGTCGATGTGGATGAGTCCGGCCCGCTGGCAGCGGTGCAGGGCGTGCTGTCCAGCCTGTGGGAACGCAATGGGCTGATCGCCATGCTTGCCCCAATGGAATCGGAAGGGGGCCGTGAGGTCTCGCCCCAAGTCGCCGACGATCCCCGCGCCGTCGCAGCGGTCAACCCCTTTACGCCAGTCATGCCGGCCAATGCTGCGGCGCTGCTCGTCGATTTTGCACGCGAGCACCAGCCCGGGCCATTGGCCGCCGTCCTGCGTCCGTGTGAAGGCCGCGCCGTGGTGGAACTTCGCAAGCGCCGGCGCACAACGCCTGAGGCCGATCGAGTCATCATCATTGCAGTCGACTGCTTGGGGTGTCATTCGGCGGGTGTGTGGAGCGAACGCATCCGCGCGGCTTCGCCGTCCGAGATCTGGCGTGAATCGTTGGCCTACGCGGACCAGGGCGGGTTCACTCCACAATCGCTCAGGCGGGGCTGCCAAATGTGTACTTCACCCGCGGTGCGCGAGGCGGACTTGACGATCGGCCTTTTCGGCCTGGATACCTCGCGCGCAGTGTTGGCCTCCTGCCCGGATGAGGCGACCGACGCGCGGTTGCACATGGCCGAGATCGCGCCGCCGGCGGCCCCGGAGGACGTGGTCGTGCGGCGCGAGGTAGCACTCGGCGAGCTAGCCGAACGGCGAGGGCGCCTGCGGGAGATGCACTTCCAGGAGGCGCAGCGACATGGCGGGAGCCTTTCCGGAGTCCTGAGTCTGTTCGCCAACTGCTCGCTGTGCGGCGACTGCCTGGATGCGTGCCCGCTCTACAACGGCGAGCTGGCGGGGATGCTTGGCGTGCGTTCGGCCCGGACCGGGAGCCGATCGCTGCTGGCCGAGCTTGTGGACCTCGGTCGCTGGCTGGCGTCTTGCTCAGGCTGCGGTATGTGCGAAGAAGTATGCTCGTGCGGCGTCCCCTTGCTCGACCTCGTCTCGCCTTTGAGCCAGCGCGTCCGCGACGAGATCGTGTACCGCCCGAGCGATCGAGCGCCTGCGACCCCATGAGTTGCGCGCGAGTCCTAGGTCGAAAAGAATGACCGTTGGCGAGCTCGTGGATTTCCTTACGAATCACGTCGGCTGGAGGGTTGGATGACTTATCCTGAGCCCCTGCGCGAATCATTGGCCCGTGTCGAAGCTTCGCGGGCTCGGCGTGCCACACAGGTGCATCCGCGCTTGTCGGCCGACGAGCGTCAGGCACTGCTCAAGGCCTTTCACCCAGATTACATCACCCACGCTTTCCGCGAACTGCAGGTGGGCCCGAACAAGGGCGACCGCACTCCGCGGGAACTGGCCCAAGTCCTCGAAGCACCACCGATCCTCGGTAGTTCCGCACTCGAGGGGTTGTCGCCCGATCGCGAGGTGGACGTTCTGATTATCGGCGGGGGCGGAGCAGGGGCCAGCGCTGCGTTGCTGGCGCAGGAGAGCGGCGCCTCGGTGCTTGTCGCAACCAAGCTGCGCTTCGGCGATGCCAACACCATGATGGCCCAGGGCGGCATCCAAGCGGCCGACAAGGCGAACGATTCGCCCGCGCTGCATTACCTGGATGTCGTCGGGGGCGGGGGCTTTGCCAACGACCCGGATCTCGTCGAAGCACTGGTGTCGGATGCGCCGCTTGTTATTGCGTGGCTCGAGCGATTGGGTGCCATGTTCGACAAAGAGCCGGACGGAACCCTGCGCACGATCCACGGCGGAGGTACCAGCCGCAAACGCATGCACGCCGCGCGCGACTACTCGGGCGCCGAGATCATGCGAACGCTCCGCGACGAAGTCCGCTCGCGCGCTGGCGACACGCCCGGGATTGCCGTGTGGGAGTTCCGCCCCGCGGTGGAACTCCTGCTGGATGAGCGGGGGCAGGTGGCCGGCGCGTTGCTGAAGGACCTCGACACCCAACGCCTAATGATGGTACGCGCCAAGTCGGTGGTGGTGGCCACGGGCGGCAGCGGGCGCCTGCACTACCAGGCCTTCCCGACGACTAATCACTACGGCGCGACGGGTGATGGCTTGGTGTTGTGCTACCGGGTTGGCGCCAAGCTGAGCTTCATCGACACCATGCAGTACCATCCCACCGGGGCCGCCTTCCCCGAACAAATCCTGGGGCAATTGGTGACAGAGAAAGTGCGCGGGCTAGGCGCCCAGGTCTGCAACGTCGATGGGGAGCAGTTCGTCTATCCGCTCGAGACGCGAGACGTCGAGGCGGCAGCGTTCATCCGGGAATGCGCAGAGAAGAAGCGCGGCATATCGACGCCGACCGGGCAGCCATCCGTGTGGCTCGACTCGCCATTGATCGAATTGCTCAAGGGGCCCGGAACGGTGGCGCGTGAGTTGCCGGCCATGATGCGCCAATACCGGCGTTTCGGAATTGACATGAGCCAGGAACCGATCCTGGTCTATCCAACATTGCACTACCAGAATGGTGGGGTTGCCATCCAGGCCGATGGAGGCACCGCTATCCCCGGGTTGTATGTGGCGGGCGAAGCGGCAGGGGGTATCCACGGTCGCAATCGGCTGATGGGCAACAGCCTGCTCGACATCTGCGTCTTCGGCCGGCGCGCGGGCCGGGCGGCTGGAGCATGGTCGCATACGGCCCGACTCGGATCGCCGACTCTGACCCATCTCACCGAATGGACGAAGTTGCGGCGCGAAGCGGGCCTGGCCGATTGGGCCGCTTCTCCGATGATCCTCCCCGACTACACGCGGCATGAGACCGCTGACGAGGCGCAGAACCCATCGTGACGATCGTAGCTGGAAGTGTAGGTCCGCTTCCGGATGGGGGCGAACTGGTGGCGATTGCCTGCAGCGGTGATGACGCCGCAACGCAGCGCATGCTCGAGCGCCTCGGCTCGCCAAACAAGGCAGTCCAGTCCGCGCTCAGCCAGGCTATCCGTCGCACTGCGCCCGCCGGATTGTGGCGGCGGCTGCTGGATCATCTCGCACGCGAGAACCTGGCCGAGGCCGTTGCGGGGGCGACTCCGGCCGTACGGCCCGGGTCTCCGAATCGATCGAGCGCCATTGTCAAGCTGTTCGTCGAAGAGGACTCGCACTCGGCGGCGACGCGCCAGGCAGTCCTTGTTGAGGGTTTGAGCGACCCGTGCGGCGAAGTACGAGTCACCGCCGCCTCGTTGCTCGGCATGTGCGGCGACGCGCGAGCCGCCGACCTATTGCTCGATGCGGTTCAATCAGCTGCGCCAGGCGTGGGTGCCCGGGCGGTGGACGCTCTGGGGGTCTTGCGGCTCGATAGGTCGGCCCCAACATTGGTCGAGGCCCTGCGCTCCGATAACGAACTGCTGCATCATGCTGCCACCCATGCTCTTTCCGCTTTTGGCCCGGGAGCAGTGCCCGCGCTTGCCGGTGCCCTGCGCGCTCCACAAGAACACGTGCGCTGGCATGCGGCGCGCGCGCTGGGCCAGATCGGCGATGCCTCCGCCGCCGACTCGCTGGCCGGTGCGCTTGGAGACCCGGACAGCAATGTCCGTTTCGCCGCGGCTGAGGCGCTGGCTGAAATCGGCTGCAAGGCACTCCCCAGCTTCCTGGAAAGATTGGCGCGGCACGCGACCTCCGAGGCCATCCGCCAGGCCTCGCGCCATTTGATCAACAGTCTGCACCAGGACGATCTCAAGGCGCGGCTCCAGCCCTTGCTCGAGGTGCTGTACGCGCCTGGCGCGGGCACGCAGGTTCAGATCGTCGCGGCTCGCCTGTTGCAGGCGTGGCGCAACACATCCTGACCGGGGACGGACAACGAATCATCTGATCCGGAAGCTGCGCGCAGTGACCCGCGCCCCGGGTGAGGCCGCGCCATGCCCGCTGTGCTTGATTCTGCTATCATCCACCTCACAATGATGGAGGGCCTTGGGAATGGAAGATCTCTTCGATGCGATGCGCAACAGTATTGTTGAAGGGGAACCGGAGGAAGCTGAGCGCCTCGCGCGCGAAGCTCTGACCCGCGGCGTAGACCCGATGGAAGCAGTGAGGCGCGGGTTCCTGCCGGGCGTCAACCAGGTGGGCGAGGGATTTGGCTGCGGCGATCTGTTCCTACCCGACCTGGTCCGCGCCGGGGCGGCGATGAAAGCGGCGGTGCGAGTCCTCGAACCCGAAATGACCCGCCGCGGCACAGCGCGTGAGATTTCAGGGCGAGTTGTGCTGGGGACGATCAAGGGCGACATCCATGAGATAGGCAAGACGCTGGTCGGGACCCTGCTCACGGCCAACGGGTTTGAGGTGCATGACCTGGGAGTGGACGTTGCTCCCGAGCTCTTCATTCAGAAAGCGCAAGAAGTCGGCGCGGATCTCATCGGGGTTTCGGCCCTGCTCACGACGACCATGGCAGGGCAGCGCCTGGTTGTGGAGGCGGCAGACAAGGCGGGGCTGCGGCCGAAGGTGGGGGTAATGGTCGGGGGAGCCCCCGTGACGAAAGAGTGGGCGGCTGAAATCGGTGCGGATGGTTTCTCGGAGGATGCGGCTGGTGCGGTAGCGCTCGCCAAGAGGCTGATGGATCGCGCATGAGCATCCTATCGATCTCTCACCCCAAACTTCGCCTAGAGGTTCTTTCGGCGGAGGACGTGCGCCGCATTCACTCCGCGACGCTTGATCTGATCGAGACGGTCGGCATCAAGATGCCCTCCGCTCGCGCTCAGGAGATTGTCGCCTCGCACGGCGGGACGGTTGACGCGGCCACCGGCATCGTCCGCATTCCGGGCGCGGTGGTCGAGCAGGCGCTGGCCAAAGCGCCGCATA
>MGOA01000005.1:2252-2717 GCA_001796965.1 Chloroflexi bacterium RBG_16_64_43 | reverse complement strand
GGTCGCGACCCGGCGCTGGACCTGCCGATGGACGGACAGCACTGCCATCTGGGCACTGACGGCTGCGGCGTGGAAGTGATCGACCCCGCGACCGGGTCGCGCCATCGCTCGACGCTGGCGGACGTGCGCGACGCAGCGCGAGTGGCCGACAACCTGGAGGCCATCGCCTTCCACTGGACCCCGATTTCTGCGCAAGACATGCCGGTGGAGAGTCGGTCGTTGCACGAACTGCTGGCCATCTGGTCGGTGAGCCACAAGCACGTGCAGACCGAGTCGATTGTGACCGAACGCGAGGCACGAGTTGCAGTAGAGATGGCCGCGGCGATCGCCGGCGGCCATGAGGCGCTGCGCCGGCGCCCGATCCTATCGATCATGCAATGCACCCTCCCGCCGCTGGCTCAAGATGGCGGAAGCCTGGAGGCGGGTCTGGTTGCGGCGGAAGCCGGGTTGCCGGTCGGCTACATG
>MGOA01000005.1:2075-2197 GCA_001796965.1 Chloroflexi bacterium RBG_16_64_43 | reverse complement strand
CACGGTGGGAAACGCCGAGGTCGTGAGCGCCTTGGCGCTCATGCAGATGGCCTACCCGGGTGCGCCGGTGTTCTATGCGGCCGCTCAGACCGCGATGGACCTGCGGTCCGGTGCCTATACCG
>MGOA01000005.1:1665-2000 GCA_001796965.1 Chloroflexi bacterium RBG_16_64_43 | reverse complement strand
TGGGCGCCTTTGCCACGGGCGCCAAAGAACCGGGTTGGCAGAGCGCCGTTGAGAACGCGCTCTCGTCGTTCATGGCGGTATCGACCTGGTCTGATATGCTGCTCGGCGCCGGGCTGCTGCATGGCTCGCGAATTCTCTCGTATGAGATGATGCTGTTGGACGCGGAGATCTGGTCGATCTTGTGCGCGATGAGCCGCGGCATTACGGTTGACGACGAGACGCTTGCGCTGGAGGCTATCCGCGAAGTCGGCCCGGGTGGCAATTTCCTCGCCCACCGCCACACCAAGAAGCATATGCGCGAGCTGTGGCGCCCGACCTACTTCGATCGCCGTCCT
>MGOA01000005.1:0-1573 GCA_001796965.1 Chloroflexi bacterium RBG_16_64_43 | reverse complement strand
AACGCGCGGAACTTGGACGGATGATTGCGGCCCTCGAGAAGCGTTGATCGGCCGCTCCTGCCTCGGTATCCGCGGGGCAGGGCGTCATATCGGCAAACGATCCTGACCAGGCGGAGGCATGGATGCCCCTCTTGCAATTGATGAACGGTGAGATGGTGGACCGGGTTGTGCAGGAGGCCTTCGATATTCTCGAGACGATCGGGGTCGAGGTCCAGGATGAGGAGTCCGCGCGGCTGCTGGGTGAGAATGGGGCCCACCCGGATAAGGACCGCCGCCGGGTCTGCCTTCCCGAAACGCTCGTCCGAAAGGCGCTGACGACGGCGCCCTCCTCGTTCGAGCTGTATGCAGCGGACGGTACGCCCGCTGTGCATTACGGGGAGGACCAAGTTCACTTCGACCCGGGCTCGTCGGCGGTGCACGTGCTGGATGGAGCGACCCACGAGCACCGCAACGCTGTCACTCAAGACCTGGTCGACCTGGTCAAGGTGGCGGACATGCTGCCCGAGTACGCGGCCCAGAGCACGGCCGTCAATTGCGCAGATGTGCCGACGGCAATCGGCGACTTGTACCGGCTGTATTTGGTCCTGCTCCACTCGCCCAAACCGGTGGTGACCGGCGCCTTCGGGCTCTCGACCCTCGCGCGGATGCGCGATATGCTGCTCGCCGTCGGTGCCGACACGCCGCAGGCACGCCAGCGGGCGGTTTTCGACGTCTGCCCCTCACCGCCGCTCAGGTGGACAGCCTTCGCGGCCGGGAACTTGCTGTTCCTCGCGCGTGAGCGGATCCCAGCGGAAATCATCTCGATGCCGCTCGCCGGCGCGACGGCGCCGGCGACGCTGGCCGGATCGATTGTCCAACACGCGGCCGAGACTCTGGCCGGCATCACGTTGCACCAATTGGCGGGCCCGGGCGCTCCCATCGTCTGGGGTGGGGCACCTGCGATCTTCGACATGCGCTTCGGCACCACACCCATGGGAGCCATCGAGACGGCCATGATGGATGCCGCCTACGCACAGGTCGGCAAGTTCCTGGGGCTACCGACGCACACCTATCTTGGCGCGACAGATGCCAAGACGATCGATGTCCAAGCCGGAATGGAATCAGGCATGACAGCGCTGGTGGGCGCGATGGCCGGCATCAACATGATCTCCGGCGCGGGAATGTTGGACTTTCTGGCATCGCAAAGCGTGGAGAAGCTTGTGCTCGACGCCGAAGGAATCGCGATGGCACAGCGCCTGCTGCAAGGGATCTCGGCGCGTGATGCAACCTTGGCCAAGGACGTCTTCAGCCAACTCGGCCCCGATCTGGACTTCCTCGGGCTTCGCCATACTCGCCAGAACTTCAAACTCGAGCAGCACTTGCCGACTTCGGTCATCGACCGCGCGTCAATCCGTTCGTGGAAAGAATCCGGTCAGCTCACGGCCCTCGATCGTGCACGCGCGCGCGGGCTTGAGCTTCTCGCCCGCCACACCCGGCCCGCCCTCGCCGCCTCGGCCAAGCGCGATCTGACCTCGATTGTGAACACAGCCGCGCGTGAGGCCGGCATGACCACGCTGCCCTCCTTCCACTAGAT
>MGOA01000004.1 GCA_001796965.1 Chloroflexi bacterium RBG_16_64_43 | reverse complement strand
TGACAACTGCCTGCCTGCATGATACTATCTGGCGCGCCGTCCCCCTGGGGCGCGCCTCCTCCTTGTCCATTGATAACGCACTACAACGGTCGCCTGGCCGACCGATCACATCTCTTTGTGGGCGAGGCAATCGGTAATGGATAACGCGTGGTCGGTGGTCGGCATCTTCATGATCGTAGCTATCGTACTGCCGGGGGCGGCTCTGATCGTGGCCCGGTTGCTCGGCCCGAAGAAACCCAGCCCAATCAAACAGCAAACGTACGAATGCGGGATCGAGACGGTGGGCGAGAGCTGGGTGCAATTCAAGGCCCAGTACTACATCTATGCGCTGGCGTTCGTCGTATTCGATGTGGAAGTGGTCTTCCTCTACCCGTGGGCGCGCGCCTACGGCCAGCTGCCCCTCTTTGCCACCCTCGAGGGAGCGCTCTTCATGCTAATCCTGGCGGTTGGCCTGCTTTACGCATGGCGCAAAGGCGCCCTGGAGTGGCAGTAGACACAATCCGCCCGTCGCCCTGCGCCTATCGTCAAGAGCACGATAGGCGATTTTCTGTTTGCAGGTGAAGCACGCATGGTCAACCTGGGTAACTTCTTCTATACACTAGGGATGTGGCTGCAGGGCCTGCTCATGCGCGCCGGGCTCAGTGAGAGTGGGGCGCGGGGCGTGTTCTCGGCGCTGGTAGCGGCCCTGCTGCCGCTCCTCGCCTTACTCACCGCCGTCCCGCTCATCTGGCTCGAGCGCAAATGGATCGCGCGCTTGCAGGACCGGATGGGCCCGAATCGCGTTGGGCCGTTCGGCCTGCTGCAGGTCTTCGCGGACATGATCAAGATCTTCACCAAGGAAGATATCACTCCGCTGGGCGCAGATCGGGTTGTCTTCGCTCTGGCTCCCGTGCTGGCTGTGGCCGGCGTGCTGGGCTTATGGGCGGTCATTCCCTTCGCCGCGAACGCATTTGGCGTGGACCTGAATGTCGGAGTCCTGTATCTGGTGGCCGTGGGAACTCTCTCGACTCTGGCCATTATGCTGGCCGGGTGGTCGGCCAACAACAAGTACGCGCTGCTGGGCGCCTTCCGCACGGTGGCGCAAATGATCTCCTACGAGGTGCCGCTGGTGCTCTCGTTGCTGGTGCCGGTCCTGCTTTCTGGTTCTCTGGGATTGAATGGGATTGTCGGCGCACAGCGCGAGGTGTGGTTTGTTTTCTCGGCGCCGCTGGCTGCGCTGCTCTTCCTCATCGCCTCCCAGGCCGAAGTGAGCCGTGCGCCCTTCGACCTTCTGGAAGCCGAGTCTGAAATTGTGGCCGGCTTCAACATCGAATACTCGGGGATGAAGTTCGGCTTCTTCTTCGTCGGCGAATTCCTGCACTCGTTCACGATGGGCCTCTTGGGGGCCACGCTCTTCCTGGGCGGATGGACGGGCCCGGGCGTGGAGGCCTTCCCGGCGCTGGGTGCCGTGTACCTCATCCTCAAGGGGACTTTCGTCTACTTCATCTTTGTCTGGGCACGGGCCACCTTCCCGCGCATCCGCATCGACCAGATGCTAGACTTCAATTGGAAGCTGCTCACGCCGCTTGGCCTGTTCCTTATCCCGCTTCTGGCAGTGGTTAACCGTGGGCTCAGCGAGAGTTCCCTGTGGCTGCGCAACGCGGCCCTTCTGGGCGCCAATGTACTCTTGGCCGTCCTGGTGTTGATCATTCTCGGAATGCGCGGACGGTCAGCGCGGATGCGCGCGGCTTCCACGGTTGCGCCAGCGCCCGCGGGCTCGAGGCGTTAGGAGTGACGATGACGATTGCCCAAGTCATCTTCGCAGTGATCTCCGCCGTCGTGCTGGTGTCGGCCGTCTTGGTGGTCGCCAGCCGCAACATTGTGCACGCGGCGTTGTGGCTCATCCTCTCCCTGTTCGGCGTGGCGGCGTTGTTTGCGGTGTTGGAGGCTGGCTTCATAGCGGTGGTGCAGGTAGTGATCTACGTGGGCGCGATCGCCACGCTGATCATCTTCGCCATCATGCTCACCCGGCGCGAGATGCGCGAGGCGGGGCAGCAAACCCATCGCTGGTGGCCGCTGCCGGCGCTGCTGGGTATGGCGCTCTTCGCCGGGCTGGCATGGCTGCTGGTTTCGCTGCCCGGCACGGGCGCCACTCCGCCGGCGCTGGCGGGTGACGATCCGGTGTTGCTGCTTGGCCAGGCGCTTCTCTCGCCCGAGCAATACATGCTGCCGTTCGAGGTTGCCTCGGTGCTGTTGCTGGCGGCGCTGGTCGGGGCGATAGTCGTCGCCGGCGACACTCGCTAGTGACGTTCGGCGCGGGAGGTCCGTTGGCCCGTTGGCCGGAGGTGAGGAACGCATGGTGCCACTTTCCTGGTATCTGATTGTCGCGGCGGCGCTGTTTTGCCTCGGTCTCTACGGGGTTCTGGCGCGCCGCAACTCGGTGGCGATTCTGATGGGCATCGAGCTCATGCTCAACGCCGTCATCCTGAACCTGGTCGCCTTCTGGCGCTATCTGGAGCCGGCCCGCATGAGCGGCCAGGTGTTTGCGGTGATGGTTTTCGCGGTCGCCGCCGCCGAGGCGGCGGTGGGGCTCGCGCTCATCATCTCCCTGTATCGGTTGAAGCGCACGGTGGTGGCCGACGAAGCCGATCTCTTGCGTGGCTGAACCGCCCACCGAGATGGAGCGTGCCACGCAGCTGCGGTTGAACATGTCTTGTCGAGGACGCTATGCCGCTTGAAGCATTGCTCTGGCTGATACCGCTGCCCCCGCTGGTGGCTTTCTTCGTCATCCTGCTCTTCACCCGCTCGAATCGCAAGTTGAGCCATGCGCTGGCCATCGGCCTCTTGGCGGTTTCGTGGCTCATGGCGATGATCGTCTTTGCAGGCGCGGTGCGCACTGATGGTTTAGCCGAGCACCCCATCCAGTCCTCCATCCCGTGGTTCCCCACTGGCAGCACAGTCTTCTCCGTCGGCGCGTTGATCGACCCACTCGGCGCGGTGACGCTCTTCTTCGTGGCCTGGACCCTGCTGGCGATTTTCGTCTACAGCGTGGGCTATCACAACTTCGGGCAGCCGAATGGCGAGCACGACACGCCCGGGTTGCCGCCGCACGGAGCCCATTCGAGGGATGCCAGCGGCCACGAGCACAGCGTGCCCTCTGTGGAGCCGCTGTATTCGCGCTTCTTCGCCTTCATCTCGCTCTTTGCCTTCGGTATGCTGCTGCTGGTGGTTTCCGATAACCTGCTCACCTTGTTCGTCGGGTGGGAGGTCATGGGCTTGTGCTCGTACCTGCTGATTGGTTTCTGGTATGGCAAGGACAGCGCCAAGCGGGCCGCGGTGAAGGCCTTCCTCACCACGCGAGTCGGTGACGTCTTCATGCTTCTGGGTTTGGCGACGCTCTACGCCCAGACTGGAACGCTCTCGTATCGCACGCTGTTCTCGCACGAAGTGCTCGCCCGTCTGGTCGAGACCCCCTCTTACATCCCGGGGCTGTCGATGGCCGCCCTGGCGGGGCTCTTTCTCTTCATGGGCACGGTCGGCAAATCCGCCCAGTGGCCATTGCACGTATGGCTGCCGGATGCGATGGAGGGGCCGACGCCGGTCTCGGCGCTCATCCATGCGGCCACCATGGTCTCGGCCGGTGTGTATCTCATCGTGCGCTGCTTCCCGCTGCTCACAGCCGGGCTGGAGCACGGCAGCTCCTTCACTCTCGGCCTCATCGCGTTCATCGGCGCGTTCAGCGCATTGTTCGCCGCCACGATCGCCCTGGCCCAAAACGACATCAAGCGCGTGCTGGCCTATTCCACCATCTCCCAGCTCGGCTACATGGTGGCGGCGGTGGGCATCGGCGCCTACGTCGCGGCCGCCTTCCATTTGTTGACCCACGCATTCTTCAAGGCGCTACTGTTTCTTGGCTCGGGATCGGTGATCCACGGCGTGGAGCATGGGGTCTTGCACACAGGCAATCACCAGCTCGATGCGCAAGACATGTTCAAGATGGGCGGGTTGCGGCGGCGCATGCCGATCACCTTCGCCACGTTTCTCATTGGCGGCCTCGCGCTTTCAGGCTTTCCCCTCATCACCGCGGGCTTCTGGTCGAAGGACGAGATCCTGGCCGACGCCTTCGGTCACGGACATCTCATCGTGTTCATCACGCTGGCGCTCTCGGCGTTACTCACCGCGTTCTACACTGCGCGCCAGATCACGCTCACTTTCCTGGGCGAGCCGCGCACCGAAGAGGCGCGCCATGCTCATGAATCGGTATGGACAATGACCGCGCCGCTCGTGCTCTTGTCGGTTTTCGCGATCGCGGCCGGCTGGGTGGGCATTCCCGAGCACTTCCCCGGGCTGGGCGGTTTGCTGCCCAACTGGTTCCACGAATTCGTAGGCAGCACGCTGGGCGAGGCGCCGGAAGCCGTCCCCTTCTCGGCTGTTCCGCTGCTCACCTCGATCGGCGTCGCACTTACGGGCCTCGGGCTTGGCTGGCTGGTCTACCGCCGCATCCCGGCGGGCGCGCCCGATCCGGTGGCGCGTGCGCTGGGCCCACTGCACACGCTGCTCAAGAACAAGTACTACTTCGACGAGTTCTACGATCTGATACTCGTTCGCCCTTTGCGCTGGTTTGGCGAGACGTTTGTCTATCAGTGGGTGGATCGCGGGTTGATCGACGGCATCCTGCACGGCATCGGCCGGCTGGCCGCCGGGTTGGGGTTCTTCTTCCGGCGGGCGATCGACCTGCCGGTCATCAACGGCTTCGGCGATCTGGTGGGTGAAGGCACCAAGCGCGCCGGCCGCTCGCTGCGAGTACTGCAGACCGGCCGCGTGCAGCAGTACTTGCTTATTGGATTGATCAATGTGGCAGTTGTGGGCGCACTGCTCTTCTACCTGAGCGCGCTCCGGCCGTAGGCCGGCACGACCCGACCTGGAGCGGGTGTCATGGATTTCATCACTTCGCATCTTCTCTCGCTCATTCTCTTCACCCCAACGGTCGCGGCAGCGCTCCTTATTCTGCTGCCCAGGGCGCAGCCGAAGTTGCTGCGCTGGGTGGCGCTGCTCGCCAGCCTGGTGCCGCTGGCGCTGTCGCTCGTCGCGTGGATGCGCTTCGACATGTTCGCGGGCGGGTTCCAATTCGAGGAGTTGGCCGGCTGGTACACCTCTATCGGCTCCAACTATCACCTCGGCGTCGATGGGCTATCGCTGCCGATGGTGCTGCTGACGACGCTGCTCACGCCGCTGTGCATCCTGGCCGCCTTCAGCATTCAGGAACGTGTGCGAGTCTTCCTGGCGCTGTTCTTGCTTCTCGAAACGGGCATGCTAGGCGTATTCCTGTCGCTCGACCTCCTGCTGTTCTTCGTATTCTGGGAAGTCGGGCTGGTGCCCATGTACTTTCTGATCAACCAATGGGGAAGCAAGAACCGCGATTACGCCTCGCTCAAGTTCCTCATCTACACGATGGGCGGCTCCCTGGGCCTGCTGCTGGCCATCCAGATGCTGCGTTTGGTGGTAGGTACCTTCGACCTGCCCGTGCTCTACGAACGCTGGCCATCGCTCAACCAATCGCTCTTCGGGCTGCCGATCGGCACCGTCAAGACCATCGCCTTCTGGGCCTTCACGATTGCCTTTGCCATCAAAGTGCCCGTGTGGCCGTTCCACACCTGGCTGCCGGACGCGCACACAGAGGCTCCCACGGCCGGTTCGATGATTCTGGCCGGGGTGCTGCTCAAACTCGGCGCCTATGGCTTCCTGCGCCTGGTGCTGCCGCTTTTCCCGGCGCAGGCGCAGGCCTTCGCCTGGGTGCTGGCCTTGCTTGCCGTTGCGGCCATCGTTTTCGGCGCCTTCGCCTCCTGGGGTCAGTCTGATTTCAAGCGCCTGGTCGCCTACTCCTCGGTCAATCACATGGGCTTCGTGGTGCTGGGCATTGCGGCCGCAGCCTGGGCGCGCGGGACGGCCTCCGCAGCCGACGCAGTAATCGCGATGAACGGCGCAGTGTTGCAGATGTTCAACCACGGCCTGAGCGCAGCCGGCATGTTCTTCCTGGTGGGCGTGCTCTACGAGCGAACCCACACACGCGAGCTCAACGACTTCGGCGGCCTGTTTCCTCTGGCGCCGATCTACGGCGGCATCTTGATCTTCACCTCGATGGGCTCGCTCGGTCTGCCGGGGCTGGGCGGGTTCGTCTCGGAATTCCTGGTGGTGCGGGGCAGTTGGCCCATCTTCCCCCTGTTCACCGCGGTGGCAATGCTGGGCCTGTTGCTCACAGGGGCCTACGTGCTCAAGGCGATCCAGAAGGTGCTGCACGGGGCGGTCAATACGCGCTGGAAGGAAACGGCGCTCGAAATCGCCCCGCGCGAGGTTATTGCTATCGCGCCGCTCATGCTGCTCATGCTCGTCATAGGCATCTGGCCGGCGTGGCTGCTGAACGTCATCAATGCCGCCGTGTCGCGGCTCTTTGGCTAGAGGCGCTCAGGCCCCGCCAGCGCATCCGCTCCACAGCCTGGCGGACAGTGAGGTGTGTGCATGACCTTTCCGATCTTGAGCATCATCGTATTCACGCCGATCGTGGCCGGCGTGATCATCCTGCTCCTGCCCGCTGAGCGCAAAGCGTTGATCCGCGGAGTGGCTCTGCTGGCCTCGGCCGTGGCGCTGGTGCTTTCGGTGGTCGCCTACTTTGCCTACGACATCCCCCAAGGCGGCTACCAGATGGTGCAGAAGATCCCTTGGCTGCCCGCCTGGGGCATCTCCTATCACATCGGGGTAGATGGACTGAGCCTGCCGCTGGTGCTGCTCACCGGTGTGGTGATGTTCACCGGGGTGCTCATATCATGGGGCGTGGACGACCGGCCGCGCGAATTCTTCGGCTTCCTATTCATCCTGGCCACCGGAGTGTTCGGGGTCTTTGTCTCGCTCGACCTCTTCCAACTCTTCTTCTTTTACGAGATCGCGGTCTTTCCGATGTACCTGCTCATCGCCATCTGGGGCTGGCAGAAGACGCGCGAGTACGCAGCGATGAAGCTGACCCTGTATCTGTTCATTGGCTCGGTGGTTGCGCTGGTTGGCGCGCTGGCGATGTTCTTCGCCTCGGGCCTGCAGACATTCGACATGCTCGAACTGGAGCGGGCAGGGTTCTCGGGCGCCTTCCAGCGCATCTGGTTCCCGGTCGTCTTCTTCGGATTCGGCGTGCTGGGCGGCCTGTTCCCCTTCCACAACTGGAGCCCCGACGGCCACGTCGCGGCGCCCACGGCGGTCTCGATGTTCCACGCCGGGGTGCTGATGAAGCTGGGGGCATTTGCCGCGTTGCGCGTGGGCATCATGCTGCTGCCCGAAGGCGCCAAGGTGCATCTGCCGTGGATCATCTTCCTGGCGTTGGTCAATGTGGTCTACGGCGCGCTGATCGCCATGGTGCAGACCGACTTCAAGTACGTCATCGGGTTCTCCTCGGTCTCACACATGGGCCTGGTCATGCTCGGTTTCGCCTCGCTTTCGCGCGAAGGCTATATCGGTTCGGGCTTGCAGATGTTTTCCCACGGCGTGATGACGGCTCTCTTCTTTGCCGTGGTCGGCATGGTCTACGACCGCGCGCACACGCGCGACATCCCAAAACTGGGCGGATTGGCGCGCACGATGCCGCTGGTGGCCGTGGCCTTCATCGTGGGCGGTCTGGTTTCGATGGGCATGCCGGGGCTTTCAGGATTCGTCGCGGAGTTCCCCATCTTCTTGGGCGTATGGTCGGCGCAGCCAATCGTGGCGATCATCGCCGCGCTGGGCATTGTGGTGACCGCGGCATACATCATGATCATCGTGAGGCGCGTCTTCTTCGGACCGATGCCGGAGGAGCAGGAGGGGCATATCGGCGATGTGACGCCGCTCGATAAACTGGCCCTGGGCGTCCTCTCCTTCATTCTGATTGCATTGGGTGTGTACCCCGCCTGGATGGCGCCGCTGGTGAGTTCGGGAGTGGACTCGGTTATGCGCTTGTTGGGTGGCGCCTGATCGGCGTGCTGCGCACGACGCGGTAATGCCGGCGGGCGTGGAGGTGCTGGGTGTTGTCTGAGCTGCGATTCATTCTTCCCGAAATCGGGCTGCTCGCGCTGGCCGGGGTGGTCATCGGCCTGGACATGACTCTGCGCCGCGTCGCGCGGAGGTCGTTGGGGTGGGTAACGGCGGCAGGCCTCGCGATTCTGCTCGGCGCGGCCGTGTGGTCTGCGCTGCGCCCCGCCGGTGGCGATATCTTGGGCGGCATGCTGCGCGTGGATACGCTGGCTGCCTCTTTTCGCGTCATCCTTCTAGCGGCGGCGATGGTTTCGGCACTTCTCGCGATGGGTGTGGAGGGGCTCGCCGATCGGGGTGAGGCGTATGCGTTGATGCTGGTCGCAACTCTGGGGATGTGCCTGATGGCCGCGGCCAGCGACTTGGTGATGTTGTACCTCGCGATCGAGACCACCTCGATTCCCCTTTACCTCCTCGCCGGCTACCTTAAGCGCGACACACGCTCGACCGAGGCGGGGCTCAAGTACTTCCTCTTCGGTGCGGCCGCCTCCACCGTGATGCTCTACGGATTCAGCCTGCTCTTCGGTTTCACCGGTGAGACCCGCCTGGCGGCCGTGGCACAATCCATCGTTGCCGAGTCGATGCCGCGCGTCTTGTGGGTCGCGGCCGCGATGCTGGTGCTGGTCGGATTTGGATTCAAAGTTTCGGCGGTACCACTTCACTTTTGGACGCCGGACGTCTACGAAGGGGCACCCACTCCCATTACGGCCTTCATCAGTACCGCCTCCAAGGCCGCGGGGTTTGCGGTGCTCATGCGGGTCATGCTGACGGTATTCACGCCGGTCGTGGCGCCGTACTGGGTGGGCGTGGTGGTCGCCATGTCGGTGGCTACCATGACCCTGGGCAACGTCTTGGCGCTGACACAGAAGAACATCAAGCGCCTCTTGGCGTATTCCTCCATCGCGCACGCGGGGTATGCACTGATCGGGCTGGTGGCCCTCTCGCCGCTGGGCGTGGCGAGCACCCTCTTCTATCTCGGCGCGTACGTCATCACCAACTTGGCCGCCTTCGCGGTGGTCATCGTGGTCGCGCGCATTGTCGGCTCCGACGACGTTGCGCAGTTCGCCGGCCTCAGCCGGCGCGCGCCGATGGTGGCGCTGGCATTGCTGATCGGGCTGCTCTCGTTGGCGGGCATGCCGCCCTTCGTGGGTTTCGTCGCCAAAGTCTTCGTCTTTGCCGCCGCGGTCCAACGGGGTTACGTCTGGCTGGCCGTTGTGGGCGTGCTCAACTCGATCGTGGGCCTGTACTACTATCTGATCGTGCTGAAGTTCGTCTACCTTTATCGTTCTGAGAACGAAGCGCAGCCGCTTCCGGTCACGGCGCCCTACAAGTGGGCGCTCGGGCTGACGATGTTGGGCATCCTCGTGTTGGGCATCCTCTCCGGCCCTTGGTTCGACTGGGCGATGCGTGCAGCCGGAAGCATTTACT
>MGOA01000003.1:5406-6035 GCA_001796965.1 Chloroflexi bacterium RBG_16_64_43 | reverse complement strand
AGGCCATCGACGGGCTCTCTTTCAACGCCTCCAAAGGCGAGGTGGTTGGGTTCCTCGGGCCGAATGGCGCCGGGAAGACGACCACCATGCGCATCCTTACCGCCTACATGCCGCCCAGCCAGGGCAGCGCACGCGTCGCAGGCTACGACGTGGTCGAGCAATCCCTCGAGGTGCGCCGGCGTATCGGCTACCTGCCCGAGACCGTGCCGCTCTACCCCGAGATGACGGTGCAGGAGTACCTGGACTTCATGGCCGCGTTGCGCCGCGTGCCCCAGGCCGAGGCGCGGGTGGACGCGGTGATCGAGCGCATGCACTTGGAGGACCGTTCCGAGTCCTACATCGGCCGGCTGTCGAAAGGCCTGCGCCAGCGCGTGGGGCTTGCTCAGGCGCTGCTCAACCAACCGGAGGTGCTGATCCTCGATGAGCCGACCATCGGCCTCGACCCGGCCCAAGTGGTCGAGGTGCGCGAGATCATCCGCGAGATCGGCCGCGACCATACGGTGCTGCTTTCGACTCACATCCTTTCCGAGGCGCAGCAGATCTGCCAGCGCGTGCTGATCATCAACAAGGGTCGCATCGTGGCCGAAGATACACCCGAGCGCCTGCAGTCGCGACTGGCGGGCGCCGAA
>MGOA01000003.1:0-5302 GCA_001796965.1 Chloroflexi bacterium RBG_16_64_43 | reverse complement strand
AGTGGAGACCGCCTCGGGCACCGAGGCGCGACCGGCCATTGCACGTGCATTGGTCAAGGCCGATCTCGACGTGCTGGAATTGCATACCCAGGGTATCAGCCTGGAAGACATCTTCCTTGAACTGACTCGTTCCGAAAGCGGGACGGAGAACTAAAGGCCAAACCTGAGGGGACCGAGCCCCTCGGCCCCCGGCCACCCCATTTCACAGGCCTGCCTCCCCGCACGCGGGGAGGGGATGAGCCTACCGGAAGGGGGATGTGGGGCCGGGAACGAAAGTCGCATTCGGACACCGCGTACGAGCAAAGCACCATCCGCGGCGCACAGGAGAACCCGCTCATGCGTAATATCTGGATCATCGGGACGCGCGAATTCCGCCAGTACTTCATCTCCCCGGTCGCCTATGCCGTGGCGGCCATGATCTTCTTGGTGCTGGGGGTAATTTTCTACTCCAACCTGGGCGCCTCGATCATCAACCAGTACGCTCCCGACGGACAGGCGGTTCTGGCCCCGCTGGCCACGTTGCTGCTCTTCGGGGTGCCGGCTATCACCATGCGCCTGATCGCCGACGAAAGTCGGAGCGGCACGATCGAGCTGTTGCTCACAGCGCCGGTGCGCGACGCGGAACTGGTGGTCGGCAAATGGCTGGGTGGGATGGGCTTCTCGCTCGTGGTCCTGGCCGGCACGTGGATCTTCCCGATCATTTTGAACGCGATCACTTCGCCCGGCATCGACCAGGGCCCCTTGGTGAGTTCCTACCTGGGCATGCTGCTCATGATCATGGCCATGGTCGCCGTCGGGGTGATGGCCTCGGCCATGTTCGCCAACCCGATTGCTTCCTACTTCACCACGCTGGGCATCTTGCTGCTCTTGTGGGTGGTCAGCTTGCCGGTGCAGGCGGCCAGCGGCACGGCCAGCACGGTGCTCTCCTATCTGGATTTCTCAGGGCACTTCTACAACAACGCATATGCCGGCGTGATCGACACGCGCGACATCGTCTACTACGTCAGCCTGACTGCCCTGGCGCTCTTCGCCGGCACCCGTGTGGTCGAGGCGCGGAGGTGGCAGTAAATGGATGAGAACGAAAAAAACCCAAGGCGCGCACCCTCCGCCTGGTTGAAATCGGTCGGGCAGTCGTTCGCAGATTTCGATTGGCGGATTCTTGCGCCCTATACGCTCGCTCTGGGCGTGGTCCTGCTGGTGTTGGCCGGGGGCTACTACTTCGTGCGCCGGCTGTTCGACGGCTACGTCTACGCCGGGCTGGTGATCGGCGTAGTGGCCCTGCTGGTTTCGGCGCTGCTCGACCCGGGGCGCGTGGCGCGTTGGCTGGGCTCCCGCCAGGCGCGCTACGGCAGCAACGTGCTGCTGATGAGCCTCGCCTTCGTCGGGATCATCGTTGTGCTCAACTACCTCTCCTACCGGCACAACGCGCGCTGGGACCTGACCGAGAACAAGCAGTTCACCCTGGCGCCCGAAACCCTGCAGACCCTCGAGACCCTGCCCGAAGCGGCCGAGGCGCGTGCCTTCTATTCCTCCAGCACCGGCACCTCGCGCGATGAACTCCAACGCATGCTCGAGCAGTACCAGGAGGCCTCCGCGAATTTCACCTTCCGCATCATCGATCCGGTGTCCGACCCGGCTGCGGCAACGGCCGATGGCGTGACGCGTGACGGAACGGTGGTGGTGGCAATGGGTGCGCGCTCCGAGTCCATCTCCTACCCCACCGAACAGGACATCACGGCGGCTCTGGTGCGCCTCTCGAACCCCGGCAGCCGCAAGGTGTACTTCCTGACCGGGCACGGCGAGGCCGATCCCGAGTCGATGGAGGATAACGCGCTGCGCAAGGCCTCCGACATGCTCAGCACCCAAAACTACACCACCGCCACGCTCAACCTGCTCGTGGAAAAGTCCATACCGGACGACGCCCTGGCGCTGGTGATCGCCGGGCCCGACAAGCCACTTGCGGCCTCCGAGGTGGATGCGATTGCGGCCTATCTGGCCAAGGGCGGCGGGCTGGTGGCGATGATCGAGCCGAGCCTGATGACCCACTTCGCCGGCGCCTCCGACGAGCTGGGCACGTACCTCGCGCGCGAATGGGGAGTCACTCTGCGCGACGACCTGGTGGTGGACACCGCCTCGCAGAATGCCTATAACGCGATTGCCGCTCAGTATGCCGAGAGCCCGATCGTCGAGAAGCTCTTCCGCACCGTCACCATCTTCCCGACTGCACGCAGCATCGAGCTGCATACACCGGAGGGCAGGAGCTTCACCCAGGCCGCGCTCGTGCTCACTGGCTCGGGCTCGTGGGGGGAAACCGATCTGGAGAGCATCACCAACCAACAGGTGGCCTTCGACGCTGCGACCGATCACGTCGGCCCGGCGGTGATTGCCGCCGCGATCGAGCAGGCCTCGCCAAGCGACCGCCTGGTCGTATTCGGCGATTCGGATTTTGGGCGTAACGCCAACTTCGACGCCTACGGCAACGGTGACATGCTGGTCAATGCCATCAACTGGGCCGCGCGCCAGGATGCGCTGATCAACCTTACGCCCAAGACGCAGACCTCGCGCATCATCACGCCTCCGTCGACGGTCGCCATCAACCTGATCATGTTGGGGACGATCTGCCTATTGCCGGGCGCCTTCGTGGCAGCCGGCGCGATCGTGTGGTTCTCGCGGCGACGGCACAAGTAGCCGCGCCCAGGTGGAGGCGACCTTATGGATCGACGATGGACGCTCATCCTGGTGTTGGTGCTGGTCATCGTGGCTAGCGGTGCATGGTGGCTCGAGCGGCCGGGCCGGGCGCCGGCCGCTACGCCCACGCCGGCCACGGCGCCGCTCTGGACAATCGAATCCACGAGCGTGACGGGCGTGCGTCTCGAAGATACGCAGGCCAAGACGGTGGTCGAGCTTGTACGCCAATCGGACGGGACGTGGTCATTCGTCGAACCGCTCAAGCAGCCGGCCGATACGGGCGCGGTGGAGTTGGCCATCTCCCAGATGTCGAACCTATCTCTGATTACCGATCTGGGGACGAAGATCACTCTCGAAAACTTCGGCATGGACAAGCCGCGCTACGTGATTGCGCTGACCACCGCCGATGCGACCTACACACTGGAGGTCGGCAGCCCCACCGTGACCGGCTCGGGCTACTATGTGCGCATGGCAGGCGACCCACGCGTGGTTGTCGTGGGCACTTACGCGCTGCAATCCGTCTTAGATTGGGCGCAGACGCCGCCGCTGCCGGCCACGCCAACGCCGCCGACAACGCCGACCTTGGCCGAGCCGACCGCGACGCTCGAGGCGATTGGGACATTGCCAGAGGGGACTCCCGGCCCAGCCGCCGCAACGGGCACGGCAACCTCCGTCCCGACGCCATAGCCCTGGTTTTCGGCCCTCCAGGGGCGCCGGGCTGAGAACACCGCTCAGTTCCTCCTTCAAGACCTGCCAGGCACCGGTTTCGAGGCCGAAAAGGACTTCGAATCGTGCCGGGTTGTTGCCTTGAGAGGTTTTCCGCTGTATTCTGGTACTGATATGGCACGAAACACAGGGAAAACAAGCAAGAAGAAGCGAACACCTGTTCCAGCCAGCCGGAAAGCGCCGGCCGCAGGGACACGGCGAGCCTCGCCACGCGCTGCGAAGCCCAAGGCTCCTGTGAGACGCGCCGCCCCGGCCACATCCGGGAAGCGCGGCCTGCCGAAGCAGCGGACTTCGCCCGCTTCGGCCAAGGTAACCTCTCGCGCTGCCGAGGGCAGCGAGCGGGGTCAGGGTGCCGCGCGCCCGCGCGGGCGCGGCACGCTTCAATTGCGGCTGCCGGGGATGGGTGCGCCGGGCAGTTCAGTTCGCTTCCTCGACCGCGCGCCGCGCAATCTCGGGCGCGAGGCCATCTCACGCGAACTCGCGCGCCTGAGCCGTCCGCAGCGCCCGGAGAAGCCCTCGCGCCGCGATACGCCGCCGCCGACCGGATCGGCGCCGGCCTCGCCGCTCGACGATCTGCCGGTCGACGAAGAACATCCCTCCATGCGCACGCTGATCGAGCTCGGCAAGGAGAAGGGCTTCGTCACGATCGACGACGTGCTGCGCTTCTTCCCGGATGCCGAGCGCGACATCGACCAGCTCGAGGAGGCCTATGCCGCGCTGCTCAGCGCGAGCATCGAGGTCTACGACACCTCCGACGTGACCGAGGCCGAGCCGGGCGAAGAAGATCTGGCCGAGGTCGAGGAAGATATTCCCCTGGCCGGGGAATTGCTCGAGGACGACTCGTATCTCTCGGCGATCGATGCCGACGACACGATCGGGCTGTACCTTAAAGAGGTCGGCCGTGTGCCGCTGCTCACCGCGCCGCAGGAGGTCTCGCTCGCCAAGCGCATCGAGCGCGGCAAGTTCGCGCGCGAGGCCTTGGCGCGCGGCGTGGACGACGCGCGCCGTCAGGCCGACCTGCAGCGGGTGATCGAAGATGGATGGGCCGCACGCGAGCACCTCATCACCGCCAACTCGCGCCTGGTGATCAGCGTGGCCAAGAAGTACATGGGGCGCGGCGTTCCCTTCCTGGATCTCATTCAGGAAGGCAACATTGGCCTGATCCGCGCGGCCAAGAAGTTCGACTACCGGCGCGGGCACAAGTTCTCGACCTATGCGACCTGGTGGATCCGCCAGGCGGTGACGCGCGCGATTGCCGACCAGGGCCGCACCATCCGCGTGCCGGTCCACATGGGCGACCAGATCAACAAACTGCTGCGCGTCTCACATCAACTCACGCAAGAACTGGGGCGCGACCCCTCGCCCGAGGAATTGGGCGGCGCGCTGGGCGTGACGGCCAAGAAGGTCGAGAACATGATTCAGGTGGCGCGCCGGCCGATCTCACTTGAGACGCCGACCGACGAGGAAGAGGATTCGGTGCTGGGGGATTTCATCGAAGACGAGGAATCACCCGCGCCGGCTGAGGCGGCGACGCAAAACCTCCTGCGCGAGCAGTTGGAGGAGGTGCTCTCCGCGCTCCCGCCGCGCGAGGTGCGCATCCTGCAATTGCGCTATGGCCTCCTGGACGGCCAATCCTATACGCTTGAAGAAGTAGGCAAGAAGATGGGCGTGACGCGCGAGCGCGTGCGCCAGATCGAGGCCCAGGCCCTCAGCCGATTGCGCCACCCCACCCACCGCCGCAAGCTGCGGGACTACATCACCGAATAGCGAAATGACTGGGGCGATGATATGTTGTAGGGGCGACCTTCAAAGTCGCCCCTACGTGTTTCTGGAGGAGGGCATAGCATGCCTCACACATGACCGCGTGCGTGAGGCATGCGCATTGGTC
>MGOA01000002.1:3297-12888 GCA_001796965.1 Chloroflexi bacterium RBG_16_64_43 | reverse complement strand
TGATCGTTCTGATGGAGTAGGACGACGACCGAACGGATGGGCATGAACCTCTCGCGTAAGTCCAACCGATCGACGGGATGCATTCACCCCGCTACCGCACCGAAACATCAGCGATCCCGTCGCTGCGATTGGACTGTTCGCCGGCCGCCTCTGGCTAATTACCCTCCCGCGTAGATCCCGCGGTAGATGGAATACAACTCGTATATGCGCCGCAGGTAGGAGCGCGTTTCGGAGTAACGCACGACCTCCGCCAACAGGTCGTCATCCTGGCCGGCCAAGTCCAGCCAGACCGCGGCGTTCCCCGGCCCGCCGTTGTACGCGGCCAGCGCCGCAAAGATACGCCCGCCGAAGGCGTCGCGCTGGCGCGCTAGGTACGCGCTGCCCAGTCTGACGTTGATCATCGGGCGGTACAGATCGGCTTGGGTATAGGTCGTCAGCCCCACGTAGCGGGCTACGTCTTCCGCCGTTGAGGGTAAGAGCTGCATCAACCCGTGGGCGGAGGAGGTCGAGACGGCCGTCACGCCGAAGAGCGACTCCTGACGCACGACGGCGTAAAGCAGCAGCGGATCGAGCCCATACCCGTGCGCCTCGGGCAAGAGGATCTCGGCGAAATACGGGCCGAAGCGTACATGGTTGAAGTAGGACGGCGCATCGAGGGTCCCCGCGTCGTCCAGGCCGGCCAGGTCCAGTACCTGGCGCGCGGCGAAGATCGCCCCTGGGTACTCTCCGATGTCGAGCAGCATCCGGCTCAAGTAAAACGATGCCGGCCCATCCTGACCGAGCGCGCGGCGCAGGCTGTCGAATTCGACTCGCGCCTCGGCCGCTAGGCCAAGAGCCCACAAGGCGCGGCCGCGCACGAAGCGTGGATCGGCCGCAAGCATTGCGCGCACATCGCTCAGCGGCTCGGGCGTGGGCGGCGCGAATTCTGCCAACACCCAGGTTTCTGCTTCGCGCGCTTCAGCCTCGAGGTCGAAAGCGAAGTTGGGTGTAGCGCCTCCGCTGTAGGGCGTGCGGCCCGTCAGCATGTCTTCGCCGCGCACCGAGTAGTAACCGGTGGGGTCAGCCGCGGCCGCCGCACTCCAGGCCGCCTGCGCCCCCGCCGCGTCGCCGCGCGCCGCGCGCGCCTTGCCCACCCAGAACCAGGCACGCGAGAGCAGCGCAGGATCGGTCGCGCTGGTCAACACGCCGAATTGCGCCTCGGCGGAGGTGTAATCGCCCGTGCGGTAAAAAGCGACGCCCGCCTGGTGCGCGCACTCTGGGCCGTCCTCGCTGGTCGGGTAATCGCGCGCGCAGTGCTGCCAGATGGTCGCCGCTGTGGGCAGCTCGCCGGCGCGTTCGGCCAAGCGCGCGGCGCTGAAGAGCGCCTCGGCCGCGCGCGGGTGGGCGGGCAGCGCCGCCACGAAGTCCTGATAGGCCTGCAGCGCACCGGGGTAGTTCTCGCCGCCGGCAAGCAGATCGGCTTTAGCGAACCAGGCTTCCGCAACGAGTGCCGAGGTAGTGTCGGCTGCACTGATGGCGCGCTCGAGATCGGCCAGGCTGTCGCTGGTGTTGCCCAACGCGGCATAGGTCAGCCCGCGGAAGTAGAGCGCCTGGGCCACAGCCGTCGGCGTACGCGAGAGATACAGGTTCAACGCGGCAAGCGCCGGTTCGTACTGCTCGGCATAGTAATCAACCATGCCGCGCTGCAGCGCGTCGACCGCGATACCGGCATCCACAAGACGCACGAGGGCAGAGTACGCGAAGGAGCTAGAGGGGTAGTTGGCCACGGCGTGAACGTAACGCGTGTAGCCATCATGCGCGGGGCCTTTCACCAGCAGCAGCGTGCCGCTCTTATAGTCGAGGCGGGCCCGCGCGCCGTCGCTCGTCACGCCGGCCGCCACCTGGTCGTAGAGCGCAAGGGCCGCGTCGAGCGAGCCGGCCTTCTCCAGCGCGTCGGCCTCGGCTTCCACCAGATACAGCACGTCGCCTGCGCGCGGCGCGCTCACCGCCGCCGCGAAGGCCTGCGCGGCCGGTGCGGGTTGATCGGATTCGTAAAGTGCCTGGCCAATGCGTTCCTGCACATACGAGTCGAGCTGGCCGGGGCGCGCGAGCAGATAGGCCTGATAGGCCGCAACTGCCCCCGGCCAATCGGCCATCGCGGCCGCCGACTCGCCCAGCAGGAACTGCGCCTCGCCCGCCGCGGGGCTCTGTGGATAAGACGCTAGCAGCGAGCCGAGTGTTGCGCGCGCGGTCGTGTAATCCTGGGCTTCGAGCTGCATCAGAGCCAGACCGAGCAGTGCGCGGTCGGCCGTGGCTGGATCGCTTTCGGCACTGTGATAGAACGTAGCCGCGCGATCGAAATCGCCGATGAAGCGTGCGTGATCGGCAGCCTCGAGCGGCGGTATCGCGGTGGGGGCGGGGGTCGGCGTGGGCTGGGGCGGGACGAGCGTTGGCGCGACAGAGCTCGCGGGGGACGCCATGGCCGTGGGCGTGCTGCGCGCCGCGAGAGGCAAGTTGCAGCCTGCGGCGAGGCTCGCGGCAATGCTCACGGCGAGCAGTCCATTCATGCGCGTCGCGGAAGCGCGTGCAACTTTCCGCCCGATACTCGCCTGCTTTTTGACAAACATACCTGCGCATGTTACCATACTCATCGCAGGCGCTCTCGCGAGGAGAGCGTTTTTTCTGCGTGGAGGCGGCCCGATCGCGGCCGCGGGCGGTGACGGAATGCGAACGCTGGAGTGGCAGGCCGAGCGCGGCGCGCTGCGCCTGATCGATCAACGGGCGTTGCCGTCTGAGCTGCGCTTTATCGAGCTGACTTCGGCGGGCGAGGTCGCGCAGGCCATACGCGAGATGACCGTGCGCGGTGCGCCGGCCATCGGTGTGGCGGCCGCCTTCGGCCTGGCGCTCGCCGCGCGGCACAGCCGTGCGAATTCCACCGGCGAGCTCTTGAGCGATCTCCATTCCAATGCGGCGCTCTTGCGCGCGGCGCGGCCCACCGCAGTCAATCTCGGTTGGGCCATCGACGGCACGCTGCGTGTCGCCCGCGGCGCGGCCTCGGGTACCGTCGAGGATATTCGCCGGCGAGTCCTCGACGAAGCCCAGCGACTGGCCAATGAGGACGTGGACACCAACCGCCGCATGGCCGCCTACGGGGCCGACCTGGTTCGCGATGGCGATACGATCATCCATCACTGCAATACCGGCGCGCTGGCGGTGGTGGACTATGGCACCGCGCTCGGGGTCGTCCGCGCCGCACATGAGCAGGGCAAACGTGTGCATGTGCTGGTCGATGAGACCCGGCCGCGTCTGCAAGGCGCGCGTCTGACGGCATGGGAACTCGGCGAGCTGGGCATCCCGTATCACATCATCACCGACGGCGCGGCCGGCCACTTCCTGCACCGCGGCCAGGTGCAGCTGGTGCTGGTCGGCGGCGATCGCGTGGCGGCCAATGGCGACCTGGCCAACAAGATCGGCACCTACATGCTAGCGTTGGCCGCTCGGGCCAACCGCATTCCTTTCTATTGTGTTGTCCCCCTCTCGACGATCGACCATTCCTGCCCCGACGGGTCGGCCATTCCCATCGAAGAACGTGACCCGAGCGAGGTTCTTGAGCTGGAGGTGCACGGTCAGCGCGTGACGCCCCGCGCGGCCCAGGCGCGCAACCCGGCCTTCGACGTGACGCCGAATGAGCTCGTCACCGCCTGGGTGACCGAACGAGGAATCGTGCGTGCACCTTTTGCGGCCAACTTGGCCCACCTGCTCGCCCAAGGAGGACCCGCATGAACCTGGTGATCACTGGTTCGGTCGCCTACGACTACCTGATGAGGTTCCCGGGCCTCTTTCGGGACCAAATCCTGCCCGACCAGATCGAGTCGCTCAGCTTGTCATTTCTGGTCGACGGGCTGGTGCGCCACCGCGGCGGCATCGCCACCAATATCGCCTACACGTTGGCCCTGCTCGGTGAACGCCCGCGGGTGATGGCCACGGTCGGTCAGGATTTCGCCGACTATCGGACATGGCTGGAGGCTAAAGGCATCGATACCTCCGCCATCCGCGAAATCCCGGATCTCTACACCGCCTCCTTCTTTGCGACGACCGACCGCACGAATTCGCAAATCGCCTCGTTCTACGCGGGGGCGATGGCGCGCGCAGCCGACCTTTCGCTTCACGAGCTGCGCCCGCGGCCGGACCTGGTCGTCGTTTCGCCCAACGATCCGGGTGCGATGCACAAGTACCTGGATGAAGGTGCCGCGCTGGGCGTGCCTGTTATCTACGACCCGAGCCAGCAGGTGGCGCGAGTGGATGGGGCAGAGCTCGCGCATGGGCTGGCGCACTGCGCCGCCCTCATCTGCAACGAATATGAATACGGCTTGATCCAGAAGAAGACGGGCCTCTCTGATGCCGACATCACTGGCCGCGTTCGCTTGGTGGTGGTGACCCTCGGGCGAGAGGGATCCCGCTTGCAGGCTGAGGGTCAGACGCTTCACATTCCGGCCGTGCCGCAAGATCGCATCGTCGATCCCACCGGCGTGGGGGATGCCTTTCGCGGCGGGTTCCTCAAGGGCTACCTGCGCGGGTTGGATTACGAACGCTGCGGGCGGCTGGGGGCGCTGGCCGCCACCTTCTGTCTCGAGGAGCAGGGCACCCAAAACCACCACTTCACCCGCGCCGCGTTTCTCGCGCGCTATGAGGCGAACTTCGGCGCAGATGACAAAGTGCGGGAAATGCTCGCGGGGTAGAGCCGAAGTAGAATCTAGAGTCTCGCCGCGCGCAACCCGCGGCGCCGAAGGAGACGGCATGACCCACGACCACGACATCAAGAATCCGAAGCTGGCGGAGGGCGGGCGGCTGCGCATGGGCTGGGCCGAGCAGGAGATGCCCGTATTGCGCCTGATCCGCGAGCGCTTCCGCAATGAGCGGCCGCTCGCCGACCTGCGCGTTGCGGCCTGTCTGCATGTGACGGCCGAAACCGCCAACCTGATGCAGACCCTCCAGCTCGGAGGCGCGGACGTGGTGCTGGCGGCCTCCAACCCGCTCTCCACTCAAGATGATGTGGCGGCGACCCTCGTCTCACACCTGGAGATTCCGGTCTATGCCATCAAGGGCGAAGACAACGCCACCTACTACCAGCACTTGCGGGCGGCGCTCGATCATCACCCGCACATCACCATGGACGACGGAGCGGACCTGGTTTCGACGCTGCACAAGGAGCGGGTGCCGCAGTTGCCCGAGGTGGTGGGCGGCACCGAAGAGACCACCACCGGCGTCATCCGCTTGCGAGCGATGGCCGCCGACGGCGCACTCAAGTTTCCCATCATTGCGGTCAACGACTCGATGACCAAACATCTTTTCGACAATCGCTACGGCACCGGCCAATCCACCCTGGACGGCATCGTGCGCGCGACCAATGTGCTCCTGGCGGGCAAGACCTTCGTTGTGGCAGGCTACGGCTGGTGCGGCAAAGGTCTTTCGATGCGCGCGCGCGGCATGGGCGCCAATGTCGTCGTCACTGAGATCGAGCCGCTGGCGGCGCTGGAGGCGGTGATGGACGGCTTCCGGGTCATGCCCATGGCCGAGGCCGCGCGAATTGGCGATATTTTCTGCACCGTCACCGGGGATATCAACGTGCTCGATCGCGAGCACTTTGCGGTCATGAAGGACGGCGCGATCCTCGCCAACTCCGGACACTTCAATGTCGAGCTCAACATCCCCGCCTTGGAGGAAATGGCGAGCGGCAAGCGTCACGTGCGCGAGTTCGTGGAGGAATTCACGCTCAAGGATGGCCGGCGCTTGAATCTCCTGGGCGAAGGGCGCCTGATCAACCTGGCCTCGGCCGAGGGCCACCCGGCCTCGGTCATGGATATGTCGTTTGCCAATCAGGCGCTGGCCGTGGAATTCATGGCGCGCCACGCCAAGGAATTGACCCAGGGCGTGCATCGCCTGCCGGAGGAGATCGACCGCGAGATCGCCCGCCTCAAACTCGAGGGCATGAAGGTCGCCATCGACATGCTGACAGACTCGCAGCGAAAGTACCTGGCCTCCTGGCAGGAAGGGACCTAAGGGCATTTCACCGCCGCCCGCCCCCTCGCCTGATGGTAGAGCGCAGGCTGGCGGGCCAGGGAGATCGCGAGGCGCGCCGAGAGCACTTTAGCAGGATGCGAGACGTCTCAGCGTACTCGGCGCGCTCGGCGGTGCATGCTCTTCCGAGCTCAGGGAGCAAACCATCCGCCCCAACTCCGCAAGCCCTGCTGGCACACCGAACAAATGGTGGGTGCTGGTCGCGATCGGCGTCGGCACCTTCATGTCGGCCCTCGACGGCAGCGTGGTCAACGTCGTGCTGCCGGTTGTGGCACGGGCCTTCGGTGCGGGCCTCGCCAGCATCGAATGGGTGGTCACGGTCTACCTGCTGGTGGTGAGCGGTCTTCTCCTCTCATTCGGCAGGCTGGGGGATCTGCGCGGGCACAAGCGCCTCTACCTGGCCGGCTTCGGCCTCTTCCTCGCAGGCTCAGTTCTGTGCGGCCTTGCACGCTCGGCCAACATGCTCGTCCTCTTCCGCGGGCTGCAGGCGCTGGGCGCCGCCATGCTGTTTGCCAACTCTCCGGCCATCCTCACCAAATCCTTCTCGCGCGAGGAGCGCGGGCGCGCGCTCGGCTTGCAGGCCACGATGACCTACCTCGGTCTTACGGTCGGCCCGTCGCTGGGCGGGTTTCTCGCCGAACGCTTCTCGTGGCGCGCGGTCTTCTACATTAACGTGCCGATTGTGATCGCGGCTATCCTCCTCAGTTGGCGATTCATTCCCGCCGATTCGATTCACAAAGCGGATGAGAGTTTCGATCCGGTGGGCGCGCTGCTCTTCACCACCGGCCTGGTGATGCTGCTGCTCGCGCTCAACCAGGGGCCGGCTTGGGGTTGGGGCTCGCCATGGACCCTGGCCCTCGCAGCTGCGGCGCTTGGGGTGCTGGCCGCCTTTCTGCGCGTCGAGGGCGGCTCGCTCTCCCCCATGCTCGACCTGGGGCTTTTTCGCAATCGCATCTTCTCGGCCTCGGTGGCCAGCGCCACCCTCAACTACATTTGCGTTTATTGCCTGATCTTCCTGATGCCCTTCTACTTGCAGCAGGGGCGCGGCCTCTCGCCCGCCGAGGCCGGAGGTCTACTCACAGTGCAGCCGATCATCATGGCCATCGTCGCGCCGCTCTCCGGCTCGCTCTCCGACCGCATGCCGGCCTGGGTGCCGAGTACACTGGGCATGCTTGTTCTGGCGATGGGCGCCTGGTTGCTCTCGGCGCTGGGTCCGACCGCTTCCATGCTGCAAGTTGCCTTGGGCCTGGGCGTGGCGGGGTTGGGCATCGGTTTGTTCGTCTCGCCCAACAGCAACGCGTTGATGAGCAGCGCGCCGGTGGCGCGCCAGGGGATCAGCGCCGGGATCCTGGCTACGGCACGCAACGTGGGCATGGTGCTAGGCGTGGGTTTGGCAGGCGCCATCTTCAGCACGGTGCTGGAACGCAGCGCGGCGGCGGGCATGGCACAGCCCCTCTTCCCTGCGATTTCCGCTGCCTTTCGCGCCGCAGCCGTGGTGGCGCTCTTGGGTGGGTTGATCTCCGCGGTTCGCGGCCGGCCGCCTACCGCACCCTCTCCTTCTCCTCACTAGCGTCGACGAATCCTCATCACGAATCGGGACGTCCATGATCCTCGCGCTGAGCGGCGGGACCGCCACGATTCGAAATCGACGACCTCGCGCCTTTGGCCGGCGCAGGTGCAACGCCGGGAATCTGTTTGCCGTCCATGCTAGAATCCACAGTGTCTCATCCAGTAACGTGCAAGGCGCGCGCGTCCTGCACCCAGATGTGTGAGACAGCCCAAGCGTGTGCCAGGTTACGTACTCATCCCAGCCGTCCCTGGTGCAGGGCAGTGCTTGGCCGACGAAGCCCCATCGAAGACGGAGGTCCCCGTGCGGCGATTGTGGTTGCTCCCTCTTGTCGGATTCGCAAGTTTGATTCTGGCTTCCTGCGACGGACGCCCGGTTGCCCCAGCAGTCACGCCCATCCCCACCTTTGCGCGTGAGGCGGCCCCGCCGACCGCCGTGCCACTCGTCGCCACGGCCGTTGCGCCGCGTGCCCAGGCGCCCCATCCGGTCACCGCGAATTACCCCGGCGGGAGCCTCTCGCCCTTCCAGGATGCGCTTTTCTCGGGGGCGGGCACCTGCTCAGCCTGTCACGCCAACATGGTCGATGAGACGGGGCAAGACGTCTCGTTGGACGCCGATTGGCGTGCCTCGACCATGGCCAACTCAACCCGCGATCCATATTGGATGGCCTCCGTGCGCAAGGAGCTGCTGGCCAACCCGGCGCTTGAGGAGGAGATCAACGACGCCTGCACCGTGTGCCACGCACCCATGGCAAACACCTCGGATGCGGCCGCGGGCGTGAAGCCTCATCTCTTCGACACGGGTTACCTCGACCCGAACAATGCCCAAGCCGCAGCCGCGCTGGATGGCGTGTCGTGTGCGTTGTGCCATCAAATCAGCGACATGAATCTCGGCACCCAAGCCGGCACCAGCGGAGGCTACGTGGTGGAAACCGCCACCCCGCGCGGTGAGCGGGCTGTGTTCGGACCGTATGTCGTGGATGCGCCGCAAGTGAGTGTGATGCAGGCCGCCTCCGGCTTCGTGCCGGTGCAGGGGCAGCATATGGGCAAGGCCGAATTCTGCGCCACGTGCCATATGCTTTACACGCCGGTCGTGGACGCACAGGGCCAAGTGGTCGGCGAGTTCCCCGAGCAAATGGTCTACCTGGAATGGAAGGCAAGCTCGGTGGCCGCAACCCGAACCTGCCAGACTTGCCACATGCCGGTGGCCAAGGGCAACGTGCGCCTATCGTCAACCGGCGGCCCGCTGCGCGGGCCGTTCAACCGCCACGAGTTCGTCGGCGGCAATGCCTACATGCTCGGGCTGCTCGGCACATTCGGCCAGGAGCTGCGAGTGACCGCCTCCGGCGCGCAGATGGAAACATCGCGCCAGCGCACCGTCGACTACTTGCAGGCGGCGACCGGCTCGATTGTGGTGCAGCAGGCAGCCCTCGAGGGAACGAGCCTCGTCGCCGACATCGCGTTGAACAACACCGCCGGCCACAAGTTTCCGACGTCTTATCCTTCGCGACGGGCGTGGATCCATCTCGTCGTGACGGATTCGGCCGGCCGGGTCGTCTTCGAGTCGGGCGCATTCGACAAGCGCGGCGCGATCGCCGGCAACGACAACGACCTCGACCCGGCACGCTTCGAGACGCACTACACCGAGATCACCGCAGCTGACCAGGTGCAGATATACGAGGCCGTCATCCACAACACCGATAGCCAGGTGACGACCACCCTCCTGCGCGCCGCCTCGCTGGTCAAAGACAATCGTCTGCTTCCGGCAGGGTTCGATAAGGCCGATGTGATCGTGGACATCGCTGTACGCGGCGAGGCTCTGAACGACGCGGATTTCTCGGCCGGTGGTGATGTCGTGCGTTACGTCGTTGACCTTGGCCGGGCCCAAGGACCGTACACGCTGAGGGCAGAACTTCTCTATCAGAGCATTGGCTTCCGCTGGGCGGAGAATCTGCGTGCGTTTCAAGG
>MGOA01000002.1:2050-3285 GCA_001796965.1 Chloroflexi bacterium RBG_16_64_43 | reverse complement strand
TGCGCTTCGTCGAGGGCTACCCGAACATCCCGGTCGTAATCGGCTCAACGGTCGCCGAAGTCAAGTAGGGTGAAGTTGGCAATGTTGTGGCCCATCGGCGCCGGCCGAGTCGCTGCGGACCCATCGGTCGCAGGCACAGGCCGGCGCTTTGGATTCTCTCGTGCCGCGTCGACCCGGGTGTACGATAGAGCTGGCGTGTGATTGGAGGTGAAGATGCTGACCGGGCTGCATTTCCTGCTCACTTACAAGTGCTTATCGGAGTGTGACCACTGCTTCGTGTACGGCGGGCCGCATGCCGAGGGCACGTTTACTCTGGCGCAAGTGCGGGCAGCGCTGGACCAGGCAAAGGGTCTGGGGACAATCACGCGCGTCTTCTTCGAGGGTGGCGAGCCCTTTCTCTACTATCCGCTGCTCATCGCTGCGGTCCGTGAAGCGCGCGCCCGCGGGTTCGAGGTGGGGATCGTTTCGAACGCCTACTTCGCCACGGCGGCCGAAGATGCCCGCCTCTCGCTGGAGCCGCTGCTCCAGGCCGGCCTGACCGACATCATGCTCAGCGAGGACGAACTGCACTTCGGCCAGGTGAGTGAGACGCCAGCGCGCCTTGCAAAGGAGGCCGCCGCCGCAGTGGGTCTCCAGGCCGACACGCTGGCCACAGCTTCGCCGTGCATGCAGGAGACACCGAGCGGGCCGCAAGTGTCGGGCGATGTCATGTTTCGTGGGCGCGCGGTGGAGAAGCTCACCGCGGGCCTGCTGCGACGGCGATGGGAGTCCTTCACGGAATGCCCGCACGAAGATCTGGGCGACCCTGGGCGCGTGCACCTCGACCCATTCGGCCACGTGCATCTCTGCCAAGGCTTGCTCATGGGGATCATTTGGGAGACGCCGCTGAAGCAGATGGTTGCGGCGTACATTCCACAAACACACCCGATCGTTGGCGCTCTCTTGCGCGGCGGGCCCGCGCAACTCATCCGCGAATTCGATGTGGCTCACGAGCCGGGGTACGTCGACGCCTGTCACGCGTGCTACGCTGCGCGGCGTGCGCTGATCGACCGTTTTCCCGCCTATCTTGCGCCGCGGCAGGTGTATGGGATGCAGTAGGGCGCGGCACTAACACGACCAGCAAGAGGGCGAACCACAGGTCCGCCCTCTTGATTCTTCCTCGGACTCTCCGTATCTCGGAGAGCCAGCCCGTGGCGCATGAACGCCGGAGATTCAGCGGGCCGGGTCGAAAGGAC
>MGOA01000002.1:1950-2040 GCA_001796965.1 Chloroflexi bacterium RBG_16_64_43 | reverse complement strand
GACAATGGGAAGGGAGAAAGTTGGCCAGAATTGCGGGCTAGCCCCATGCCTCCGGCTTGTGGAATTCTCCCTTGCCATCGCGGAGGACAG
>MGOA01000002.1:0-1766 GCA_001796965.1 Chloroflexi bacterium RBG_16_64_43 | reverse complement strand
TTGAAAGGCGCGCTTGTGCGCATCATTGACAAGATGGGCCGCAATATTCACATCGGAACCTTTCTCTTCGGTCTTGACGACCCGCGCAAAGCGAGGGCCGGTCGACGGGGGTTCGGCGAGAGGCATGCTGACATCATGGGTAAGAAACGTGCCATAGATGATCTGGACTTCAGGGAGCGTTCGAAGGGCGCGTAAGTACATCTGCTGGCGAGTGGGCTTTCCGGGATCGTCTGGGCGCGCGCTGACTCGCGCGATGAAGTACTTGATCGTGGTAATTGCGTGGCCCGGAAGGAGCAAGGCACACAGCCGACGAACATCGAGCCATTTGAGCGAGGTGTCCTTGACCGCTCCGTAGTAGAGGTTGAAGCCGTCAATGTACACGCGGGTTGTAAGTGGCATGCGGTCCCCTTCACAACGCAGAGACCGCGCTCGCGGGAGCCCGGTCTCGCAGCTTGCCCCCGAAGGGCCAAGCGGGATAGCTACATTCTAGCACAACTGCGGAGGGCGTCAATCGGATTGGCGGATTCGATGCACCGCGGCAGGATCGAGAGGCGCGGCTCTCGGTTACACCCCATCCGTGCCGGTCTCGCGCCCAGGCAAGTGTGTGGGGCGGGGTGAGGGGGGAGCGCGTGACCGGCAAGGTAACGGTCCGGATCGAGTATCCGCCCGGTTGAATTCTGGAGGGAGTCTCCACAGGTCATGCAAGGGGATCGGTGCCGCCGTGCTTAAGGCGCCTGATTCACCTGGTAGATCACCCCCGTCCAATACGAGGCCAGATACAGATTGCCGGCTTCATCTTCGCCAAACGTGGAGATGCCATACGGGCTGTCGAGCAGAAGGCTGGTGACCCAGGGGAGCCCGTCGCGTTGCAGACCCCAGATACGGCCGGAGCAGAAGTCGGCGTAGAAGTAGATGCCTTGCATCAGTGGATTGCCCGGGCCGCGGTAGCCGTACCCGCCGGTGACCGAACAGCCAAGCGAATGATCGTATTCCGCGACCGGGGCGACGAGCGTCAAGCTCGAGCAATTATCGCTGAAGTTGAAGTCAAGTGTTCCCTCTTTGCAGCGCCATCCGTAGTTATCACCCCCTGCGCTCGCCGCGGATTGATGGTCGACTTCCTCGCGCCAGTCTTGCCCGACATCGCCGATGAAAAGATCGCCCGTCGTGCGGTCGAAGGAGAAGCGCCACGGGTTGCGCAAGCCCAGCGCCCAGATCTCGCCGCGATAGGCCGGGTTGTCGAAGAACGGATTCGAGGGCGGGACAGTGTACGGGGCGGAATTGCTGTTGAATACCGTCGGGATATAGAGGACATACGGCCCGGGGCTGGGGATCGGCGGACGCGGCCGGTCGCCGACGTCGATGCGCAGGATCTTTCCCAGCAGCGATAGCGTGTTCTGTGCGTTGTTGCCCGGGTCACCTCCGCCGCCTCCATCGCCGGTTCCGATGTACAGATACCCGTCAGGCCCGAAGGCAAGCTGCCCGCCGTTGTGGTTGGCCTCGGTGGGGTGAGGAATCGGGAGGATGATCTCTTCGCTAGCCGGATTGGCCGTGTTGGCGTTGGCCCCAAGGTGAAAGCGTGAGACCACGTTATTGCCGCGGTTCGCGACTCGGTCGTCAGTATAGTACACGTAGAAGTAGCCCTTCGTTGCATAATCCGGCGGGAAGGCGAGCGAGAGCAGGCCCTCCTCACCGCCGTTGTCGCGGACGATGCTCGTGATGTCGAGGAACGGCGTGGGCAGCAGCGATCCGCCGCTGGCGATGCGAAT
>MGOA01000001.1 GCA_001796965.1 Chloroflexi bacterium RBG_16_64_43 | reverse complement strand
GATTCGCGGTAAGTGCCGAAAACGTCCCGCATCACCCCCACCACCTCCCCGAGGGTTGCATAGGCGCGCACGCTTTCCAGAATGTGCGGCATCATATTCTCGGTGCCCTGCGCGGCGATGCGCAGCCGGTCGAGCGCCTGCCCGACCCGCCCGCTGTCGCGTTCGGCGCGCACCTTCTCCAGACGGTCGACCTGGCGCTCGAGCCCCTGCGGGTCCATTTCGAGGAGGGGGATGCGCAGCGGTCTTGCATCGGCATACTCATTGATGCCCACGATAACCCGCTTGTGCTCGTCGATCTCCCGCTGATAGCGGTAGGCCGCCTCGGCGATCTCCTTCTGGAAGAAGCCGCGCTCGATGGCCGGCAGCACACCGCCCAGATCGGCGATGCGCGCAAAGTATTCGCGCGCCTGCCGTTCCATACGATTGGTCAACGCTTCCACGAAGAACGAGCCGCCCAGCGGGTCCACGGTGTTGGCCACACCGGATTCGTGGGCCAGGATCTGTTGCGTGCGCAGGGCGACGGTTGCCGCGGCTTGCGAGGGCAGCGCCAACGCCTCGTCCATCGAATTCGTGTGCAAGCTTTGCGTGCCTCCCAGTACCGCGGCCAGCGCCTGAATCGCCACCCGCACCACGTTGTTCTCCACCTGTGGGGCGGTCAGGCTGCAGCCGGCGGTCTGGGTGTGGAAGCGCAGCAGCCACGAACGCGGGTCTCGCGCGCCAAAGGTCTCTCGCATTTCGTGCGCCCAGATGCGCCGGGCCGCGCGGTACTTGGCGATCTCCTCGAAGAAGTCGTTGTGCGCATTGAAAAAGAACGACAAGCGCGGCGCGAATTCGTCCACCGCCATGCCGCGCGCCATACCCCAGCGCACATACTCCATGCCGTCGGCCAAGGTGAAGGCCAGCTCCTGCGCCGCCGTGGCACCCGCCTCGCGGATGTGGTATCCGGAAATCGAAATGGTGTTCCACTGCGGCACGCTGCGGCTGCCGTACTCCATCGTGTCAACGACCAGGCGCATCGACGGCTCGGGCGGGAAGATGTACTCCTTCTGCGCAATGTATTCCTTGAGAATGTCGTTTTGAATCGTGCCCCGCAGCTTCTCCGGCCGCACGCCTTGCTTCTCGGCCGCGGCCAGGTACATCGCCCACACGATCGCCGCCGGCGAGTTGATGGTCATGCTGGTCGAGACCTGATCCAGCGGGATGCCGGAGAGGAGTATTTCCATATCGCGCAGCGAGGCCACGGCCACGCCGCACTTGCCGAATTCGCCCAACGCTTCTGGCGCATCGGTGTCGTAACCCATCAGGGTGGGCAGGTCGAAGGCGATCGAGAGCCCCGTTTGGCCCTGCTCGAGCAGGTATTTGAAGCGCGCGTTGGTCTCCTCGGCCGTGCCGAACCCGGCAAACATGCGCATCGTCCACAACCGGCCGCGGTGCAGCGTGGGGTGGATGCCGCGGGTGTACGGGTAGCGCCCGGGCAGCCCCAAGTCGCGCAGGTAGTCGCCATCGGCCAGGTCCTGCGGCGTGTAGAGGCCCTCGATCGGTTCGGAGGAGGTCGTCAGGAATTCCGCGGCGCGCTCGGGAGTGGAGGCCAGCGCCTGGGCGAGGTCGGTGCGCGTCCACTCCTCAAGCGCTTGGCCTAAGTCGTCCAACTGTCGTGAATCGTACATGCATGCCTCCCTGCGCCAAGAGCTGCCTGGCGCGCTGCCCGCGCTTGCCGCCCTGTCGCCCGCACGCGGTTGTTTCATTATATCTCTGCCATTGGCGCTCCTCCATCGCAGAGTGTAGAATCAAGCTCGAATCCGGCGCCGGGCGGCCCGAACGGGGCGGTCCGTGGCGCATTGGGGAGACCCGGCGATGAGCCTGGTGTGGTCAGCCAAACCTGAGGAGGTGCACGCCCGCCCGCGCGTGCTGGTCATCGCCGACGCGCCGGAATCAGGCGAATGGCTGGTTCGTGAGATCTTCATGCCCCACGGCCTGGCGGCCGAGGTGGCCCGCCCCGATTCGCCCCCTGCCGACGTCATCGTGGTGGATATCACTCAGCTGCAAGGCATGGCCCTGACCATGCTGCGCGCTCGCCGCGACCGGGGTGACCAGTCGCCGGCTATTATCCTGGCCGCCCGCCTCAGCCCGGAAGCGGGGCGCGATTTGTTCCGCCTGGGAGTACGCGATTTCTTGCTCAAGCCCTACCGGCCGGAAGCCCTCATCGATTCAATCATGTCGGTCCAACGGGATGCGATCGTCCAGCAGAGCGCGCGCCAAGCGCTGCCCAAGCTCAGGCTGGCCGCCGATCAACTCCGCAAGCAGAACGAGGAGTACCGCATCCTGCTCGAAGTTTCGCGGGTACTCCTGCAAAGCCACGAGGTGGATGCCATCTTGCGCCAGGTGGTGGAGGCGACGGCCTTCCTCACTCACGCCGAAGACGCGAGCATCTACCTCATCGACTCGACCTCCAACGAAGTCTTCCTGCGAGCAAGCAAGGAGGCGCCCGAGACGCGGGCCTTGCTGCATCATCAGCTCGTCTCAGATACCTTCGTGAGCCAGGTGGTGCGCACCGGCCAGCCGCTTGTGCGCCAACCCTCGCCCGGCGAAGGTCGCTTTCGGGTGAAGACGGCTTACATGGTGCAGGCGCTGATCAACATGCCCATCTTCATCGAAAGCCATGTGGGGGGTGTGCTGGCCATTTACAACCGCAGTGCGGGGCAGGGGTTTGGCGAGCACCAACTGATCATCGTCCGCGCGCTGGCCCACACCGCCAGCTTGGCGCTTTCGCGCCTCAAGCCGGCCGCGCGCCCGGACCAGCCGGAGGCTGCGCCGCTTGCACCGTCCAAGCCCATGGGGGCCGTGGGCGAGGTGCTGGGGCCGGAGTTTCGCCAAGCGCTGCAGGTACTTGCAACGGAAACCGACTCGCTGCTGCGCGTCGCGCCGCGCTCACCCTATCGCGACAGTTTGGCGCGCCTGAGCGCGGTGGTGCAGCCGCTGCTCAAGCTGATGCCGAGCGAACCTTCGGCCGCACCGGTCCCGCGCGGCTCCGAGCAGTTTTCGTTGCCACGGGTTGTCGATGAAGCGCTCAAAGCCGTCCGGCCCGTGGCCGAGCTCAGACACATTGGCATCATCCCGCAGTTGGCCGGGGAGTTTCCCCCGGTATTCGGCAACCCCAAGCTCGCCCTGACCGGCATGCAAACTCTCCTGGGCTGGGCGATTGCCCGCTCGAGCGGCGAGCCCGTGGCGTTGGCCGTCTTCCACATGCGCAGCGGCGAGCCCTCCGGCCCGTTCACCATGACCCAGGCGGAGGGCCTGCCACCCGGCGAGTGGGTGACGCTCTCGCTCTTAGATTCCGGGCCCCGCCTTAGCTCGAGCGAACTCGACGAACTCGGGGAAGAGGCCGCCTCGCGGCCTACGGTCAGCCCGCTGGGCGCGGCCTGCCGCCAGGTGCGTGATGCGGGCGGGCATGTGTGGCTCGAAACCGCGATCGATGGAGTGACTTTGTACGCCGCCTTCCGTGCGGTGTGACCCCTATGGACAGCAAGCTGATCTCCACTCATGTTCCAGTTGAACTGATCACGCCGCATTACCGCGTGAAAGGCAAGATCCCCGTTTCTTCCTCGGGCGTGATCGGTGTGCTCAACGATACCTCCGGCTCCTCGATCGAGGTGGTGGAGGTGTGGCTGGCTCGCCTGCATCGCCCGGCCGAGACTGTGGCCCGCTTTGAATCGTGGGACGCGGTCAAATCGCGGCTGGTGGCGGTGCTGCTCGAGCAGCGCAGCGACCTCGGCCCACCTTCTGTAGCCCGCGGCGGCTTCGGGCGCCTGGTGTCGTATCGCGTGTGGGCCGGGCTCAAGGGTTTCGAGATGTTCGGCGTGATGGAATCGCCCGGCAAGTTCGACTTTGCCGAGACCATCTTCCAGGGCCATCGCGATTTCATCCCCCTCTACAACGCCACTCTCATCCCGGTGTTCTTCCCGCAACTTGTGAGCCGCGCACCGGTGCTGCTCTTCAATCGTCAAATGGTGGAGGGGCTGAGCGTTATCTCCAAGGCTGCTGCAACCTAAGCTTCCCTCACGCACTCCTAGCACGCTTCTCTCTCGCGCGACGAACCTTCGGCGCGCGTTTTGGCTGTGGCAACCGTAGTCTAGATGGCTTCCCAGACGGCATAGTCGGAGAGGTGGCCGCCCTCGCCGTCGGAGGCAAAGCCCTCTAGTTCGCGGAAGCCGGCCGCGCGGCACAACAGCCGGCGCTCGGCTTCCTCCACCTGGTGTACGTAGCGCAATCCTCGTCCGCCGCGGCGCCAATCGAGCAGCGCATCTCCAGGGTCAACTTGGTGCTCGCCCAGCCCTATCTCCGCCCACGGGGCGATCCGCCGGAGCAGCCGTTCGCTGCGGGTGAATTGCCAATTCGAAAGGGCCAGACGGCCGCCGGGCACAAGAACGCGGTGAGCCTCCTGGCACACGCGCAGGCGCAATTCAGAGCCGGGCAGGTGATGGAGAACGGCGAAGAGAAACGCCCAGTCGAAGCGCACAGCCGAACCCAGCGGCAGGGCGCATGACGAGAGATCGGCGCAGGCAAAGTGAGCGTGCCCCGCCTCTGGAAGAATCCCGCCGCGCGCGCGATGCAGAAGGTGCAGGCTGAGGTCGAGGCCCAGGTACAGGCTGGGCGCCTTCTCGGCGAGCAGATGCCTCGCCAGTTGCCCTCCCCCGCAGCCCAGATCGAGCAAGCGAACGTCGCCGGTGACTTCGCGAGCAATCCGCGCCATGCCGGGCTGCAGGCGTTCCCGCGTCTGAGCGAAGTCCGCGGAGAACGTTTGGTAGAATTCCCGATTGAGGGCCAGCAGCCGCGCGGCCACGTGTGCTTCCATGGCCGGCGATTATACAGGGATGAGCGACATTACCTCGCGCGAAGAAGCTTGGCAGCGCGCACGCGACTACACCGACGAGACACGCCGCACCGCGGCGCGTGCCGTTTTGCACGACTTGGTGCGGGGCGTTGCGCTGCGCGCGGCGCTGCACCGCCACCCGGCTTTGGGCTCCTACCTCGCCAAAGACGCGCTGGTGCATGCTTACCGCGACATGGTGGCCGCGGGTGAGATCGCCGAATCGCCCGCTCTCCTGCGCGCCCTGCGCATGAAGCCGGTGCGCACGCTCTCGGGCGTGGCCACGGTCACCGTGCTGACCAAGCCTTACCCTTGCCCCGGCGAGTGCATATTCTGCCCCACCGATGCGCGCATGCCCAAGAGCTACTTGGTCGACGAGCCTGGGGCGATGCGTGCAGGGCAGCACGATTTCGATCCGTTTGCCCAAACCCGCGCCCGGCTGGAGTCGCTCACCGCCGTCGGACATCCCACCGATAAGATCGAGCTGCTCATCCTGGGCGGAACATGGAGCGCCTACCGCCGCGATTACCAGGCCTGGTTCGTCCAGCGCTGCCTGGAGGCGATCAACGGAAGTGAATCACCCTCGCTCGAGGCGGCCCAGGCTGCCAACGCGCGCGCTGCGCGGCGCAACGTCGGCCTGGTCATCGAAACGCGTCCGGACCGCATCGACGAGGACGAGCTGCGCTGGCTGCGTCAGTTGGGCGTGACCAAAGTCCAGGTAGGAGTGCAGTCCACCGATGACGAAATCCTAGCGCTCAACAAGCGCGGCCACACGCTGCAGGCCACGCGGGAGGCATTCCGCCTGCTGCGCGCGGCTGGATTCAAGATCCACGCCCATTGGATGCCGAACCTGCTCGGATCGGATCCGCAGCGCGACCGGGCAGATTTCGCCAGGCTGTGGTCGGATGCGAATCTACGGCCGGACGAATTGAAGATCTACCCCACCTCGCTCCTACGCAACAGTGAGCTCTTCGCCTACTGGGAAAGAGGCGAGTACACTCCGTACTCGTATGAGACGTTGCTCGAGATGATGGTCGATATCAAGCCCACGATCCCGCGCTACTGCCGGGTCAACCGCCTGGTGCGCGATATCCCTGCCCACCACGTGGTCGCGGGCAACCGGCGATCGAACCTGCGCGAGGAGGCACAGCGTGCGCTGGGGCAGCGCGGGCTGGACTGCACATGCATCCGCTGCCGCGAAGTGCGCGAGCGGCCGGTGGACCCCGGCCTGTTGCGCCTGAACGACCTGACGTACATGGCCGGCGGCGGCGAAGAACACTTCCTTTCGTTCGATTCGCCCGACGACCGATTGGCCGGTTACCTAAGGCTGCATTTGCCGCAGGCCGAGGCGCCGCGCGCGCTCGCGGCAGACTTGCGCGGTGCGGCCATCGTCCGTGAACTGCACGTTTACGGCCAAAGCTTGAGCCTGGGCGAGACCCAGGCGGGTGCAGTCCAACACCTGGGGCTCGGGGCGCGCCTGCTGGACGAGGCCGAGCGCATTGC